>JAZTXJ010000038.1:0-18810 GCA_045636285.1 Eubacteriales bacterium | reverse complement strand
GTGCAGGATAAAATCTTTATTATCCCCCGAATCTATACGAATAAGCCGCGCACCACGGGCGAGGGCTATAAGGGTATGCTTCACCAGCCCGACCCCGACGAAAAGCCCGATCTTTATAAGGGTATCGTCGCTATCCGTGAGCTCCACATGAGCGCGCTCAAGGATTACGGCTTCACCTGCGCCGACGAAATGCTTTACCCCGAAAACCACCGCTACCTTTCCGACCTTCTCGCCTACGTCGCGGTGGGTGCACGCTCTGCCGAAAACCAACAGCACCGCCTTACCGCAAGCGGACTCGATTGTCCCGTCGGTATGAAAAACCCCACGGGCGGCGATATGAACGTTATGCTCAACTCTATCCGCGCCGCACACGGCAGCCATACCTTTATCTATCGCGGCTGGGAGGTTAAGAGCGCGGGCAACCCCTATACCCACGCGATCCTTCGCGGCTACGTCGATTTTGCGGGCAAGAGCGTTTCGAACTACCACTATGAAGACCTTGTAAAGCTCAACGAAATATATCTTGCATCGGGACTTGCAAACCCCACCGTTATCGTCGATACAAACCATAACAATTCGGGCAAATGCTATCTCGAACAGATCCGTATCGCAAACGAGGTCGTGACAAGCCGCGCCAATAACCCCGATATAAAAAAGCTCGTAAAGGGCTTGATGATCGAAAGCTATATCGAAGACGGCGCGCAAAAAATCGGCGAGCATACCTTCGGTAAATCGATAACCGACCCCTGCTTGGGCTGGGAAAAGACCGAAAAGCTGGTGCTGGAATTAGCCGAAAAGTTATAAATAAAAAAGGAGAAGCACGCGCTTCTCCTTTAATTATTCAATAGGGATAAAAACAAATGCCGCGAAGGACCTTGCGGACTTCTCCTCCGGGTCGGGCGAGGTTACCTTAAAACTCACGGTGTACACCGCGGCGTAGCTTTCGGTTGTTTTGTTATAAGCTATCGACGTGTCGGAAAAAGCTCTGTCGAACGGCGAAGCGTAGAGCTTTTTTTCGCCGAGCGTATAGCCGCTTTCGGTAAGAGGCGCGAAAATTTCATCGAACATAGCGAAGATTACCGATTCAAGCTCTTCCTTGTCGATACTCGCTATCGCTTCCGCTTTGTCGAAATCGAAAATAGCAGAGCTGCCCGCCGACAAAACCTCAAGCTCATAGCTGAATACCGCACGAACCTCGTGGATAACAAGCTCGTTTACGATTTTCTGCCATCTGATATGAATACCGTTAACGTCCTGTGACGCATTCTTCAGCCTGTATTCCGAAAGGTCTATTTCACTGCCGTTTTCCTGTTCGTACAGCTGCTCGAACAGATCCTGCGCCTCTGGCAAGACACCCCGCAGGTCGATTGCGCGGTAATTGTCGAGCTCGTGATCTTCGAGCGAGTCGTATTCGTAAAAGTTTTCGTATATTGCGGTTATTTCGTTCTCGTTAAGCGCGATTCCTTCGGTTTTAAGCAGATCGGTATAGCCGATGTATTCGGGGTCGATAATCAATATCCGTAAATCGTCCTTTTGGATTTTTATATCTTGAGAATCGCCCTCGCTCGTTTCGCAAGAGGATAAAGACGGCAAAGCGATAAAGAGCGCAAGCAACAAAGCCAAGGCTTTAAAAACTACTGCTTTCATTGCGTTTATTCACCCTCGCTTTCTGTTTTCGGGTCGAGCACGTAGCTGAGCAAAAATATCGGTCCTTCCTCGAACGTGCCGTCGGCAAGCGTAATATCGAACTTCGGATCAAAGGTTATCACGTAGGATTCCTCGTTGTGCGAATACTTGAAGTCATAACCGTATGCGTTCAGCTTCGCGTCTATCGAAAAATCCGAAATAGTAAAGTTTTCGTGTTCGTATTGAAATATTTTTTCGATAATCCCCAGCGACATTTCGCGGTATTGCTCGTCGGTAATTTCGGGTATCATCCGATAAACGCGCTCTTCAAGAATCGGCGTAGACATCCAAAAAGCATAAGCCTGACATTTTTCGTTTACTTTCACCGTGACCGTGTGCACGGGTATACCGTTGACGTAACGCACGAAATTTATTTTTTGCACTTGATTTTCGAGCTCGGTGCTTTTAAGAATGTATTTCGAAATATCGATTCTGTCCTTCGAGCTGTCGTTGACAACGTGATCGATAAAATCCTCTGCAACCTTAACCGCATCCTCTATAACGAATTGCTCTCTTTCCTTGCCGTAAGGCTTGCAGGGGCTGTAATAGAGTGGCGCTTTTTTCTCGTCGGTGTATGAAACGGAAAGCGTTTCGCCCTCATCGTTTTTGCCGACAAAGGAGTATATCCTTTCGCCGCAACTATCTTCAAGCGTTTGCGATACCGGCCGTTCGAGCGTATATTCGACACCGCGGTAAGAGTATTTTTCGACGTCTATATCGGCAAAATCGGGGTCATCGTACGTGCTCGGGACAGACGTCAAATAATGGTCCCACAGCTCGTTCGGGATAGAAAACGAAACCTTGTGCAGACACAGACAGTTGTTCGAAACCCTTAAACGCTTTTCCCATTCTTCCATCGTTTTCGGCGCACCGTTGCACGCCGAAAGAGAGGGCAAAAGCAAAATCAAAATAAGCACAATGCAAATCGAGCGTAACAAAGCGTTAAGATAATGTCTTTTCTTCATATAAAACCCTCCTTATGTCAATATTATACATTATAATTTTACCCCATTCAAGAATATTTTGTGAACATTATAATAATTTAATAAGAATTTAAGGTAAAAAACGTATTAATATTTACTGCCGAACGCGTTTTCCGCCGCGCAACCGCGTTCGAAAAGAAATAAAAAAGGAGATGCGCGTTGAATCTCCTTGTTGCATTAATCCAATGCGGGTATATACATAGTAAACTTGTCGGTATATATACGATCAAGGTTTTCGATCTGCTTGGAATAAAGCGTGCCTTTAATTCGGTAAAACGGCTGAATCGTATCGTAACCGTTATTGTATTCGTTTACATATACCAGCTCGCACTTGCTAATTTCCAATTTTGCGATATTTTCAAGCGAAACGTTCCCCTGCGAGGTCTTAAAAAGCTCTGGCTTTGCAAGCTGTTCGCCTGCTTCCTCAAGCGAAATTATATCGTACTTACCGCTTATTTCTTCGTAAGTGTAATAGGATACCGTCAGCATCGCCAACCCGTCGTTTGTGAAGCCCACCGTACAGCTTCCGTTGCCGTCAACGGCAAGTCCGTTTATTTTACGGCGGAACGTGCAGGATTTATAAAATACGTATTCGTTAACTCCGTCGGAGAAGGTTCTTTCGCCCATGCTTGCATAAACGTACTCACCTTCGAGAAACGGGATTTCCGATAAAACCTTCAAGCCCTTTTCGATAAGCTCTTCATCGGTCGCGGTAATATTGTGCGTCATTTTATATTCGTCTATGAATTTATTATATACAACGCGGTAACCGTTCGTGATCGTGAAGGTGATATTGCGCGAACCGTCGTAAGAAATTTCGTTCTTTTCTTCGTTGTACGTCATATCGGCGTAATCAACCTTTAAATATTTGGCTATCGCATTTACTTCCTCGCCGCCGTGGGCGAATTCGGCACGCTTTACCTTATAAAGCTGCAGATTGGTTTCGGTTTCCAAGCTTTTTGCGTCGAATCCGGTTATTTCGGCGTCTTTCAGATTGACGTTTGTTTTAGAGGTGCCCGATTCGTTATCGGAGAACTTTATTTGCTTTATATATTCGTTTCCGCCACAGCTCGTTAGCAGAACTATAAGCGCCAGAAGCGCAACAATGCGTGCTTTCATTTCTTTTCTCCTTTTATATTAAATTTGGTTTTAAAAATAGCGTATCAAAACCCATCGGAAGCTTCCCCCTATATTCACCCTATGTAAAAAGTATACATTAAAATTTTACCAAAATCAAGAATATTTTGTAAACATTATAATAATTTAAGAAATATTTTAACAAAATGCGTTGCAATTAAGCATATTTGCGTGTATAATCACGTTGTGATTTTATAAAAAGAGGAATTGCTATGACGTTCGAAATAAAAGGCAATCAATTTATAAAAGACGGACAACCGATAAAAATAATGTCGGGTGCGGTTCACTATTTCCGCAATCTGCCCGACACGTGGCGCGATATTTTCAAAAAACTGCGTGCTTTGGGCTGTAACTGTGTCGAAACCTACTGCGCTTGGAATATGCACGAAAAGCAAAAGGGCGTTTTCGATTTTTCGGGTATGCTCGATATAAAAAAATTCCTGCAAACCGCCTCGGAAGAGGGGCTTATGGCAATAGTCCGACCGGGACCCTATATTTGCGCGGAATGGGAGTTCGGCGGTCTGCCGTGGTGGATTCAAACCGAGCCCGATATGGAAATCCGCTGCTTTAATAAAACCTATATAAAGTATTTCGACCGTTATCTCGATAAGCTTTTCGAACAAATCCGCCCCCTCCTTACGACAAACGGCGGAAACGTAATAATGCTCCAATGCGAAAACGAATACGGCTATTACGGCGACGATAAGCGTTATCTCGCTTATTTAAAAGAGGGCTACGTTCGCCGCGGTATGAACGTTCCGCTTTTTACATCCGACGGCACCTCCCGCGCGGAAATGCTCGACGGTATGATAGAAGGCACGCTCGTAACGCTCAATTTCGGCTCGGACGTCGAATCGCGCTTTGCCGAGCACGATAAAATGTTCCCCGATATGCCGAAAATGTGTATGGAAATGTGGGACGGCTGGTTCGATGCGTGGGGCGACGAATATCACCACACCACGTCCGCGCCAGATTACTGCAAAACCGTTTCGGATATGCTTGCGCGCGGAAGCCTTAATATGTATATGTTTATCGGCGGAACGAACTTCGGGTTTATGAACGGCGCAAACCATTTCGAAAAATTCCTGCCCGACGTAACGAGCTACGATTACGACGCCGTTCTTACCGAAAGCGGCGATATTACCGAAAAATATCTCGCACTGCGCGAGGTGTTCGCGCGATATAATAAAGAGCCTCTCCCCGAAATCCCCGCAAACCGTATAAAAAAAGCATACGGCAGGGTAGAATTAAAGGATAAGGCGGGTATATTCGATAATCTGTTAAATCTTTCAAACCCGATAAAATCGAACGTGCCTCTGTGTATGGAGCACTACGGTATCGGTTACGGCTATATCGCATATACGACACGGCTCAACCGCGATTACGAAAACGCGCTTCTTTCGTTCGAATCCCTTGGCGACAGAGCGCAGGTTTACGTGAACAAAAAGCTGATAGGCGTCGTTTATATCAACGAAAGCCTGCAAATAAATATCACCGCAAAAGAGGGCGATATTCTTACCGTTCTCTGCGAAAATATGGGCAGAGCCAACTTCGGCGCAAAAATGATGCGTAAAAAGGGTATAGTCGGCAGATGCCTGCTCAACAACAAAATTCATTTCGATTGGGACGTTTATCCGCTCCCGATGGATAATCTGCAAAATCTTGTTTATACGAATAAGCCCGTCGAGGAAAGCTCGCTTTTCCTTCGCGGTCTGTTCGAAATCGAGGAAAGGGCAGATACCTTTATAAAGCTCGATAATTTCACAAAGGGCTTTGTGACCGTCAACGGCTTCAATTTGGGCAGATATTGGGATATAGGACCCCAAAAAACGCTTTATCTGCCCGCTTCGCTTCTTAATATCGGCAAAAACGAAATTATCGTTTTCGAATCCGATAAGGTTAAGGGTGACCCCGTAATCGAGCTTACCGATACCCACGATATAGGATAAAAGAAAGGTTATTACTATGAAATGCAGCTTCGCCAAAATGTCAACAAAGGGCACCTTTAACCCCGAATGGCCCTACGGCACCGATATATACGGCAGATTTTTATATTTGGAGCAGGGAGAAGAACGCGTGCTTATTGCGGGCTTCGATTTCAACGCCACTTTCCCACGGGAAGCGGACCGCTGGAGAAGAGAGGTTTCCGCCCGCACGGGACTGCCCGAAAAATCTGTCTGGTACCACGAGCTTCAGATCCACGCCGCGCCCGCGCACGAGCAGATAGCAGGCGAAGCGATGGACAGATTGATCGATAAATCGGTCGAAACCGTCCAAGCTATGATCGCACGCGCCGAGGAATGCGACGTCTTCGCCGCCGAATGCGATATGGGCACCGAATTTTCATTTAACCGCGAACAGTATATCGAAGGCTTGGGCGGTGTAACCGTCTGGCGCGGTATGAAGTTCGATGAAGAGGGAAGAGCCTATACCCAAGACCCGAATATAATGCTTCTGCGCGGCTATCAGCCCAAGCTCCCTGCGTTCGAAAAGCCTATTTATTTCGATAATAACGTCGACCAAATGGCGTATATGTTTATGTTCAAAAACAAAAAGGGCGAAACCGTCGGCACCGTCACCCGCTTTGCCGCACACCCCGACGTCGGCGTCCTCTTCGAGCATAGCGAAAACCCCGAACGCTTGACCGAATACCACTACAATTACGACTGGACGGGCTACCTTGCCGACGATATGGCGGAAGCTTACGGCGGTATTGGTATGTATATCAACGGTCCCTGCGCCGACCTTGCAACCAAAAAGGATTGCTCCCCCGGACACGGCACTTACGAAGCATCGGCAAATGAATGTAAGCGCCTTGCGAAGTCTATCGGCACGCGTATACGCGAAATATTCGAAAAGAACGCCGTTAAGCTCGATACAAATCAGGTCTTCAAAACCGAAACGTTTGAAATAGTAATGCCGATGAACGAGGATATACCCGATAACTATGCAGATATGCCTAAATGCTGGGATAAATTCAACGCATTGCAAAAGGAATTCGAGCTCGCCGTTGCCGAAGACCGTCCCGCCTACGAGGTAAAGCTTATTATCGATAATCTCTGGCGCGCAGGGCATATTAACCACATGTGCCGCGGCGCAAAGTACGGCTTTACCGATGAAGAGCTTAAAACCCATAAGGTAACGGTATACGTTCCCGCGCTCCGCTTTTGCGGCTACCTCTTTGTCGGCGTCCCGGGTGAAAGCTTGGTCGATATGTCGCTCTGGATGCGCTCGCGCTTTACGGGCACGAAAACGATTCCCGTCGACCAATGCGGCGGTTACTATAACTACGTCGCAACACCGCGCTCGCTCGCGCTCGGCGGCTATACCTTCTGGTCGAGCTGGATTTCGCGCACGGCAATCCCCGAATTCAAACGCGACCTTGCTCCCAAGCTCGATGAATTTTTGAAGGATTAACGCCGATACACAATGAGCAAAAACAGGATGAGCAAAAAACTTATCCTGTTTTTTTATAAAACAGCGAACCTATCCCCATGCTTTGCAACTAAAAAAACGAAACCGAAGGATCGGCTATCAATATCGCTCTTTGGGCAGAAAGGAGAAACCTCTGTGAACGGCTCCGATATAGCACTTGAAAAGGAATACGAAGAATACCTGCTGTATTTATATGAGCTTGCCGCCTACAAATACGGCGATTGCCGCGAAATAGATTCGCTTGTTCAAGAAACCCTGATCGTTCTTTTGGTGAAGCAAAAGCAGGGAATAGATATTAAGCACAAAAAAGGCTTTCTTGCCGCGGTTCTAAAAAACAAGTACAATGAATGGTTGCGCGCAAAATACAAAAACAGCGTTATCTCGTTCGAAGGCTACGACGTTGCCGACGACCGTTTCGATTTACTCGAAATCGAAGAAGAAACCCTGCGCTCCGAGGAATACACGGCAGTTCGGCGCGAAATAGGAAGATTAATAAAAATCTACCGCGAGGTTACGGTAAGACATTACGTACACGGACAGTCGGTGGAAAAAATCGCCTCCGAGCTCGGAATATCCGTTGGCACGGTAAAATCGCGCCTTTCAAGCGCAAGAGAGCAGATCAAAGAGGGAATATCAAAAATGGAAAAATATTCCGAAATAAGCTATTCGCCGAAGACACTGTCATTAGCAATCTGGGGAAGTCACGGACTTTCGAGCGAGCCGTTTTCGCTCATACGTACCGAAATCGAGCAGAATATACTCATTCTCGCCTATGATTCCCCTGTGTCGATACGCGGATTATCCGATACAACGGGAATTCCCGCCGCATTTATCGAACCGCTTGTCGAAAGATTGGTGCAGGGCGAGCTGATGGGCAAAACCGCAGGCGGACTCGTATACACGCGTTGCTTTTTGGTGAATTACGAGGACTCGTTCGGAGATATACCCGCGCAGGAAGCACTCGCGCAAAAACACGCTAAAGCCGTGTGGGATATTTCCGCGAAGCAATTTGCGCCGATTTTTGAGCATAGTGAATTTCAATCCATGTCCGAAAAGCAGAGGGCAACTCTATGCCTTTTCGGTATAGATATGGCATTGTCGCAGCTTGTTTCGGAATGCAGAGTAAATAAATCCGCACCCGTATTTCCGCCCGAACGCCCGAACGGCGGAAGATGGTTTGCATACGGTACCGTATTTGAAAACGGTGCAAAGCGCAATATAAAATACGAATCGTCCGGTCCGGTTACAATCAACGTTTCGTACGAGGCGGATAAAAGCTTTTGCTGTCGCTTGCAGGATAAGCAATCGTTTTTCGGAAGCGCACATTGGGCGTACCAAACATTTAAATACAACTGCACGCTTCACACAATAGCGCGCTTCTATGCATCGCTGATTCCCGATTGCGATATAAAGCCCGACGACGAGCGCATTTATGAGCTTGTACCCGATTTCGAAAGGCTGAATATTGTAAAACGCGATTCAGACGGCGGGCTTTTGCTCGATATTCCTTATCTTACCGAAAAAACCACCCAGGATTTATTTTATCCCGCTATTACAAGGATTCAAAAAGCGGTTGCCGAGGTTGCGAAAGAAGACCTTGAAAATATCGGAAAAACCAAAAAACACCGTGTTCCGAAGCACGTCGACGGTCACGAGCACTGTGCGGATCAATGGCTTCTCCGCGCATATCCCTTGGCGGTGCTTAAAGCTATTGCAGAAGCGAATCTGATGCCTTATCGGGCGGAAATCGGCAAAACACCGATAATTTTCCTTACATACAGAAGGAAGGGACAATAATGTTTTGGCTTTATACAGCGGCGGTAGTTGCGATAATAGCCGCTATACCGTTTATGCGTTTCTTTTTTAAGCGCTCCGTTATGGCTTACAGGCTGAAAAGAGCCTGCGAAAAAAACGGTTACTCGCTTGTAAAAACAAGTAAAAGCGGATTTTTGGGAAACCGCGGCGGAAGGGACAGCGATTTCTTTATCGAAACACAAAACGAAATTTTTGCCGTGAAGCTTTTCGCAAGTATACGCAAAAACACCAAAATAATAATCACCCAGAACCGCCGTTATATTATAAGAAAGTACTATGCGTTTCTCTCGACACGCAGTCTTTCGTTGCAGTTCAGCGACAGTAAATATAACCCTTTCGGCGAATTTGATTTTCATTATCCGCAGTCGGAAAAGCGCGTAAGAAAAGTGTTGCTTGTCTGCCCGAACCCGCTCGAAATTAATTATTTGCCGAAGCACGGAAGCTATAAAATAATAGGCAACGGAGATGAATTGTTCGGTTTGGAGTTCCATACGATAGATTCCTTCATTAAAAAGGCGCTTTAAAGCGTCTTTTTCTTTATTAAGAAAAATTATTAATAAAATTTTTCAAAACCCCTTTACAAAGCGAAAAAATTGTGATATAATACACTCAAGAAATAAGAAAAATTACTAATAGGAGTCATTTTATGGCAAATATCGACAGCACGGCTTTGTTTAATATTTCCTACGGACTTTACGCCCTGACGGTTAACGACGGAAAAAAGGATAACGCGCTTATCGTCAACACCGCAGTGCAGATAACGAGCAGCTCACCGCTTATCGTTTCGGTTACCGTCAACAAAGCGAATTATTCGCACGAGGTAATCAAAAACACGGGCAAGCTGAATATTAACTGCCTTACGGTCAAAACACCCTTCTCGCTGTTCGAAGCGCTCGGCTTCAAAAGCGGCAGGGAAGTCGATAAAATGAAGAACATCCCCTTCACCCGCTCGGAAAACGGACTTGCAGTTCTTTCGGAATACGCAAACGCCTTTATTTCGCTTACGGTGATCAAGGAAGTCGAGGTAGAAACCCACACCGTCTTTATCTGCAAGGTAGAAGAATCCGCCGTTATCAATAAAGACGAATCGATGACCTATTCCTACTACCACAAAAACGTTAAACCCAAGCCTCAACCTAAGCTCGAAGCGAAAAAGGGCTATATCTGCAAAATATGCGGATACGTTTACGAGGGCGACCCCCTTCCCAAAGATTTCGTTTGCCCGCTTTGCAAGCACGGTGCAGAGGATTTTGAACCTGTCGAATAAAAAATAATATAAAACCCAACCCAAAAGGAGCAAGAAAATGAAAGAAGTTAAATTTTACGTATGTGAAACCTGCGGTAATTTAGTAGGTATGATAAACAATTCGGGCGTGCCGATGATGTGTTGCGGCAAAAAAATGCAGGAAATCGTTGCAGGCACCGTTGAAGCAAGCAAGGAAAAGCATATCCCCGTTGTAACCGTCGAAGAAGGCGCAATCAACGTTAACGTCGGCGCTGTCGATCACCCCATGACCGAAGAACACCTTATCGAATGGGTATACGTTCAAACCGATCGCGGCGGTCAGAGAAAGACCTTGAAAGCAGGTGATTCCCCCAACCTCACCTTCGTGTTCGACGATGAAAAGCCCCTTGCGGTATACGCATACTGCAACCTTCACGGCTTGTGGAAAGTAGAGCTTTAATCAGAAAAGAGGTAATTAACGATG
Source organism: Eubacteriales bacterium (assembly GCA_045636285.1). GTDB lineage: Bacteria > Bacillota > Clostridia > Oscillospirales > CAG-382 > Coliplasma. The sequence continues at coordinate 8,045 of JAZTXJ010000038.1, read as the reverse complement.
AAAGAAAACTACACTGTTTGTAACTGTATGCAGGTAAGCTACGGCGATATAGAAGACGCTTTGCATAACCTTCCTACCTTCGATGACGTGCTCGGCGCGTTCAAGGGCGTTCAGCTCGCAACAAAATGCTCGACAGGCTGTGGCGGCTGTCACCAAAAGGTGCTCGACATCATTTCGGATTTAATGATGGCACCCTCTGCTGATAATGCATAAAAATTCAATCGGGAAGAGCTTTGCATCTTCCCGAATTTTTTAAAAACAAGGACTTTAATATGGAAATGGTGCTTCTTACCGCAATAGGCGTGGGCGGCGCATCGGTCTTCGGCGCGCTTATCGGCTTTGCGTTCAAAAAAATATCGCATAAATTTTCGGATATAGTGCTTTCGTTCGCCGCGGGCGTAATGCTCGCCGCCGCTGTGCTCGGCTTAATTATCCCCTCGCTCGAATACGGCGGAAAAAGCGGACTTATTGTTACCGTTGCGGGTATATTCGTCGGCGCGCTCTGCCTCAATATTATCGATAAGGTCGTGCCCCACCTTCATAAGCTTGTCGGGGGCGAGCAGTGCTGTAACCCCGCGCACGAGAATAAAAATCTTTCAAAGGTTCTGCTTTTCGTAACCGCTATCGCAATACATAACCTGCCCGAGGGCATTGCCGCAGGCGTTGGCTTCGGCTCGGGCGATACAACGCAGGCGCTTCTCATCGCGGGCGGTATCGCGCTCCAGAATATCCCCGAGGGAATGGTTATAATCGGCCCGATGCTTGCCGCGGGCGTAACACCGAAAAAAACCTTTGTCTGCGCGGCTGTAACCGGTCTTATCGAGGTTGTCGGTACCCTTATCGGCTATTTCGCGGTTAGTATTTCGACAGTAATCCTTCCGTTCGCGCTTGCCTTTGCGGGCGGTACGATGCTTTACGTTATAAGCGATGAAATGATACCCGAAACACACTCACACGGTAACGAACGCGGCGCGACCTATTCGCTCCTTGTCGGCTTTTGCATAATGCTCGCAACCGATTTCCTCTTGGGATAAAAATTTTCAAAAAATGTGACAAAACGCGTAATTCTTTCGTCTGTATATGTGAAATCCCAAAAAGGAGATAACACTCATGAAAAAAATCCTTATAATTTCACTTGCTTTTTGCCTTTTGCTTGCCGCTTGCAACAGCGTAACCCTAGAAAACGCCAGCGAACCGATAACCGAAAGCGCGGATTCTTCTGTCGGAGCTTCCGACGAAAGCACGAAAATTCGCGATGAAGAATCTTCCATAACGGAAGAAAGATCTGAATCGCCCGAAAGCTCCGGCGAATCTTTTGAAGAAACGAGCGGCGGGATGCCCGAAAATTCACAGCCCGAGCCTTCGGAAGACCCCTTTGACAGCGCGGTAAAATACGGTGATTTGGTTCATTTGCGGTGCTTTAAGGACGATAAATATATCGGCGATGCGGTGTTGAAGGTAGAAGATACCGCTGTAAGCTTTATAAAAAGCGATGAAGCTTATCCCGAATCGGTCGTTACCGAGCTTGTAAAAAGGGTGCAGGGGCAGAGCCGTTGGGATGAAGCGATTCAAATTAACGAAGGTCAGCACAAATACGGCTTTTACGTCAATATGGTAAATCAGGTGGTAGAACCCTCGTATACCATTCCGAAGGATTGGGATTATCGCTTCGAGGATGTCGAGGTACGAAGATTCATATACTTTTACGACGGTCAACCGATCGAAAACGACGACGCCGATATTTACGGATTTAGCGACAGATTGACAGAAACCTGCTCGAATTGGTGCGGATGTATGCAGTTCGTATGCGATGCAAGCGCAAGCTCGGTTTTGGAAAATCAGGGCAAGGTGTCATATTCCGCGGTAAATCTAACAGACGACACCAGAAAAACCGTATGGGCAGAGGGGGTTGACGGTTTAGGTATCGGTGAAACTGTTGAAATAACTCAAATGTATGCCGGAAGCGGCTATCCCGAGCTTGATTTTTACAGCATTTGTATCGTGAACGGCTATGCCGAGAATAAAACCAAATGGCAGGAAAACGGCCGTGTTAAATCGCTTAAGCTCTATTATCAGGGCGAGTATATGGGCTTGATTACTCTCGAGGACACTATAAATCCGCAGTATATCGATATTTCCGCACTGCAGATGAAGATCGGAAACGGCTATAAGGCGGAATTCAAATTCGAAATCGCAGAGGTTTACGAGGGCAGTAAATACGAAGACGTCTGCCTTACGGGAATTTCGATCGATTTCAAGGGAATATACGCACATTAAACGACAGCTTGAGATAAAAATTAAAATAATTTAAAAAAATTTCAAAAAAATGTGACAAAATGTGTAATTGTTTCGTCTGTATATGTGAAATCTAAAAAAGGGAGATAATACCTATGAAAAAAATCCTTATAATTTCACTTGTTTTTTGCCTTTTGCTTGCCGCTTGCAACAGCGTAACCGTAGAAAACAGCAGCGAACCGATAACCGAAAGCGCGGATTCTTCTGTCGAAGCCTCCGACGAAAGCACGAAAATTCGCGATGAAGAATCTTCCCTAACGGAAGAAAGCTCCGAATCGCCCGAAAGCTTAGGCGTTTCTTCCGATGTATCGGATACTCCCGAAGAGCCGTTCAAAGAATCCGTGGTTGCGGAAAAGGGAATACAAAACATTCCCTTTACTCAAGATGAAATTATGTATCCGATCAGGGTATACGATACCGGCAGCTATGATTCCGACCTGCAATATTATTCAAAATTCGGCGATAACGTTTATGTTACAATTCACATTAATAATACTAATGACGAAGAATATTTAGAAGGTACACAAAAATACACAAACGGAAAGCCGACGACGTTCTATCCCAACGTATGCAAGGTAATCGAGTATAAGGGGCAAGCATACGGAATATACCGCACCTTCGGTGCATTCATCGACGCGCGCCGTTATTATGCAAAGCTCAACGACGACGGTTCTTGCGATATTTTGTTTGAATGCTGGGACGTTGTCTATGTAAACGAAAAGGTTTATTACAGTAAATATAATGAACAGCTCAACAAACGTCAGCTTATATCGCTAAATCCCGATGGCAGCGATGCGACTGTGGTGTATAGCGATGACTATAATTATTACATTGATGAAGCTCTGGTATACGACGGTCTGCCGATATTCAAAGAGTTTGAAACGGGTTATATTTTAAAAGACGGCGAGAATGAAACGGTAATACTCGAAAGTGGATATGATGAATATAACATAAACTTCATAAATAACGGTTATATTTACTATACGCAAAAAGAAAAAGAAAACAAGAAGAATTGGGAAACCGCCTACGTGCTTTGGCGAAGAAGCATTGAAGGCGGAGAGCCCGAAAAGCTGTTGACGATAGAAATAGATTGCTGGATATGTCCTTGTACTGTTTTTGCGAATAAGCTGTTTGTATTTCTTTCAAACGAAATCTACGTTTATGATAGCGACTTTTCCAAGCCGAAAATCTTAGATTACGGCTCCTTCGGTATAGATGATATTGAACAGATCTGTGTAACCGAAGACGAGCTTGCGGTGGTGCTGTACCTTTGGGACGGACAGGGAAACGTTTTTGAAAAAACATTGGTTTATAACACCGATGGCGAGTTAATATTTGAATAATGATAAAAGCTGTTGCAGTTTATTTACTGCAACAGCTTTTCCTTTAATCAAGCGCTTTTATAAAATCCTCGTTTGCGTCGCGGTCGGGGTCGGTGCTCTTTAACTGCTCCTTCGGCGTGCCGTTGATAATAATTCCGTTTTCCAAAGCGTTTGTTTCGGAATCAACGGCATCGGACGTGAATTTTAAGAGCAGACAGCCGTCGGCAATACCGTTTACCTTCTTCAGCTTATCACAGCCGTCAAACGAGCCGTACCCGATGTATTTAACGCTTGCGGGCAGGGTAATTTCGGTTACGTTGCTTCCGTAGTGGTAAAGGTATTTAAACGCCTCTCTGGCAAGCGCGTTTTTCTTTTCCTCGTCAACGCTCACGCTGTCAAGGAAGTTGCAGGTGTCGTTGTAGCAAGCCTCTTCGTCATAGCCGTAAAAATCGAGTATCGAAGAAAGGCGCGCTCTTTCGGAAAAAAGCATAAACGGCTCAAGCTCGTAATAACCGATTCCGTTGTCGCTTATCTTTTCTGCATAGAACGCCTTGAATATCTTCGCATCGCGCTCCCTGTTCTGTCCGAGCGTGCCGTAAAGCGTTTCCTTTGCGGTAATGTCCTTGGCGTTTTCAATGCTTTCGACAATTATTTTCATATCGTCAAAGGTAAGATATATCGGCAAATTCTGCTTGATTTCTGCTCCCGCAAGCCCCCAAGCGTTATCGACCGCGACGACGGTATCGCCGTTGGGCGCTTTTTCGGGGATAACAAGGTGAATATCGCCGCTAAACTCCTTGTCGATGCGTATTTCGGTAACGACACAGGTGCCGTCGCCGTTTGTGCGGTAAACAAGGTTATAGGGGTTTTCGCCAAAGGCTTCGGTCTTAACCTCTTTCCATTCGTAACCGTCTGCATCGGTCGCGCAGGCAACGAGCGAGATTACGCAAAGAATAATGCATATAACGTTTACAAAAAATCTCGGCTTCTTCCAATAAAGCGCGTGCTTAATGCGCTTTTTCGCGTTTCCGCCGCTTTCGCTGAACGCAATAGGGCTCGGCGCGGGAATACGCTTGTTTGTAGCAAACGAAAGCAGTGCTCTCGTGTAGTTCTTTTTCATAAATTCATCTCCTCGAATCTTCAAAACCTTTTCGTCACAGCTCATTTCCATATCGAGGCTCATAAAACGGAATGCAATATAGCAAAGCGGGTTGAACCAATGCACCGCAAGCACCAAAAAGGCGAACGGCTTAACAATATGGTCGAGCCTTCTTAAATGACATCTTTCGTGAGCAATAATCTGCTCTTTAGTGTTTTCGTCAAGTCCGAAGGGAATATATATCCTCGGGCGGAAAAAGCCCAAAGCAAACGGCGAGCTGACAAGCTCCGACACATAAATATTGCTTTCATAACGAACGGCGCTTCTCATTCGTATTTTAAGCTTGAAATAGGAAATAAAGGTATAGCAGAGCGCAACCGTCATACCGATAAACCAGATTATCATAACGGCTGTATTGAAAATTTCCACCCATTCAAGCCTTTTTGCGAACTCGATCGTCATATCTCCTTCGGAAATAAAATCGTTTATACCGATTTCGTTAAAAGCAATTCCGTCCTTCCCGCCGCCGACAATAATATCGCCGCTGACGTTTGGAAGCGTTGGAGCGTTCGGGCGAATAAGCCCGAAAATGCTGAAAACCGTTCTTATGCTGTATGGACAGCACAGCCGAAAAAGCGGTATCGCCCAAAGAAAATAAGAATATTTCTTCGGCGCCTTTATCAAAAGCATACGCATAAGCATAACGGCGATAATAACAATCCCGCCCTTTACGCTCATTTCAAGCACGGTGTTGAATAAACCGACCATACCTAATCCTCTGTATGCTCGTCGATAAGCCTTTTAAGCTCTTCGGCTTCGTTGTCGGAAAGCTTCTTTCCGCCCAAAAACGAAACCAAAAACTTCGGAAGCGAGCCTTCGAAGGTATGCTCGACAAAATGCTCGCTCGCATAGGTCTGAACGCGCTCCCGCGGGATAAGCGCGGTAACGATAGTTTCGCTGTTCTGTGCAAACCCCTTTTCGATCATCTTCTTGAGCGTCGTATAGGTGGTCGGCTTCTTCCAGCCGAGCCTTTCGGCGCAAAGCTCAACAAGCTTGCCGGAGGGAAGCGGTTCATTGTCCCAAATAACAGACATAAAACGGTAATCGCTTTCGCAAAGCTTTAAGTTTTCCATAAATTCACCTTCAAATTAATTTGTGTGCACACGGGTTTGTAAAAACAACCGTCTGGCCAAAAACGGTTTGTGATTACCAACCTCGATATAAGTCTATAACAACCAACCAAATTTGTCAACCCCTTTTTTAAAAAAAAGCAAAAAAAATTTCGGGGAAGAGAAATCCACCCCGAAAATATATTTATCTGTCTGCCGTGCCCTCGCCGTAAATAAAGCAGGGCATGGGCTTGAGCTTGAATCGGTTCATCGCGTGCTTTTTATCGATAAGCGCCTTCGTTTCCTCGCTATCGATTTCGCCAAAGCGTATATATCTGTCGAGCACGGCGTAGGTAAAGCCTAAATTGTCCTCGTCGGTTTTGCTTGTCAATCCGTCGGCGGGCGCCTTTTCGATAAGCTGTTCGGGCAAGCCCAAAGCTCTTCCGATCTGCTTGACCTCGCTTACGGTCAAACAGCAAATAGGGCTGAAATCGCCTGCCATATCGCCGTAGCGGGTGGAATAGCCAACCCAGTCCTCGCTTAAATTGCAGGTGTTCGCAACCCTGCCGTTACAGCTTTGCGATACGGCATAGGTCGCCGCCATTCTCAATCTCGGCGCAAGGTTTATTTTTGTTTGCGCGGTAATTTCGAGCTCCTGCGGAAATGCGTTAAGAATACCGCAATAGGCGTCTTCGATATTTATAACGTAATGCTTTATTCCCAAATGACGAACGAGCGTATAGGAATCGTTTATATCCGCTTGCGTTCCGTTCGGTAAAAGCACGCCGATAACGCGCTCTTTTCCCAAAGCCTCGGCGCACAGCGCGGCGACGATACTGCTGTCCTTACCGCCCGAAATCGCAACGACGGCATTACAGCCCTTTCCGTTTTCTTCGAAAAAGCCGCGTATCCATTCCACACAGTCGTTTTTGACCTTTATTGCATCAAACATATAATAACCTCGCTTTCGCGAATATTATAACACATAAAAAGCGCTTTTTCAATCTTTTATGTTGACACATTTCGGTATATATGTTAATATATTAACAAAACAAGGTCAAAAGAGGAAAAGGAGAATGGAAATTATCAAAGCAACCGTGACCGAAGCGGTAACCGAACAGAATACCGCGCTTTCGGTAGGGAGCGGAAGCCTGCGTGTATACGCCACCCCCGCAATGCTCGCGCTTATCGAAAAAGCCGCCTGCAAAGCGCTTGAAGGTCTTCTCGGCGAAGGCGAAACCACTGTCGGCACGCTTCTTAACGTAAAGCATCTTGCCGCAACGCCTGTCGGAATGCAGGTCAGCGCAACGGCAGAGCTTATCGAGCGCGACGGAAGAAAATTCGTATTCAACGTCACCGCAAGCGATGAATGCGGAATTATCGGAGAGGGAACACACGAACGCTTTTCTGTGTTTTCCGAACGATTTACCGAAAAAACATATTCGAAACTAAATAAGGAGCAGGTATGAAAAGGTCATTAACTTTTTTACTGGTGATTTTGCTTATGCTTAACACATTTGCTTTTTCTGCGGCTGCAGAAAAACCCAACCAACCCCCTAAAGTTATCCCCGCAATTCGTCAATGGGAAGGGGGAAGCGGCAATTTCGTTCCGAACGCAAAAACCGCTCTCGTTAACCTTTCCTCCTCCGGCTCTGTCGAAAAGGTAAAGGTCTTTTTCGAAGAAATGCTCTCGCTCGAGCTTTCTGTTACCGAAGCCGCAAGCGGAAGCAACGAAATCGTTTTCGAGCTCGATAAATCGCTCGAAGAGCAGGTAGGCAAGGAAGGCTATATTCTCGAAGCGACAGCCGAAAAAATCCTTATCACCGCACCGACCGAAACAGGCTTGCTCTACGGCGGTATCACCGTTGTTCAGAGCGTCACCGCAGACGGCTTCTTCCCCTGCGGAATCGCGACCGACTATCCCGAATACGAAATCCGTTCGGGTATGCTCGACGTCGGCAGAGCGTGGATTCCGCTCTATTACGTAGAAGAAATCACTCGCTATATGGCGTATTTCAAAATGAACGAAATACACCTTCATATCAACGATGACGGCTCGAACGGCTATGCGGGCTTCCGTTTGGAAAGCGACGTTAAGGGCTTGTCCTCAAAGGACGGCTATTACACCAAGGACGAATACCGTGCTTACCAGAAGAAAATGCTCGAATACGGCGTCACCGTTGTAACCGAAATCGACAGCCCCTTCCATTCGAGATGCTA
>JAZTXJ010000037.1:0-3526 GCA_045636285.1 Eubacteriales bacterium | reverse complement strand
TGGTTGTTCAGAATGTTATAAGCGATACTGTGGCAGAGCTTGCCGTACTTTGCATCCGTCTCCTTGATTGCCTGTTCGTCTCGTTCAAAGTAGAGTTCTATGATTCTCAGATCATCCATGTTGTTCACCTCCCTTGTCTGACCTAAAAGCGCTTTCACCCATTAAGTACGTTTTTTTCGGCGTTGGTCTTATAATTAATAAAAAGTCGTGAATCTTTTTATCAAATAGGACAGTTGTAACAGAATCTTGAAGTAATTTTGCGGGTTCCTGTAGGAGAACGGTAGACATCCGTAATTTTTATTTGCTTGAAAACAAAGTCGCACGCTTGGAAAGTATCGTTGGAATTATCATCTTGTTTGAATATATCATAGCATAAATTTGTGAATATTTCAACCGTTTAGGAAGGTTGGATTATCGCGGTGCGGGGAAGCGGTAAGGGAGCATTGTGTATGGTTTTGAACTCTCGCGGTTTTTAGTGATATTCCGACTTCGTCGGAGTGATATTACTCGCTTTGCTCGTAGTGATATTGCTACACTTCGTTTCGCAGTGATATTATATTCGCCCTTAACGCCCGCAGGCATACCACTCGGCGTAAGCCGAATATCACTGCGAAGCAATATAACTCGCCTGTTGGGGTCCCCGCGAAAGCACTTTTCGCGGGGTAAAAAGGCGAATATAACTGAAAAAAGCAAGTCTTGCGACTTGCTTTTTTCTGGCAGGGATGGCAGGGTTCGAACCTACGAAATGCCAGAGTCAAAGTCTGGTGCCTTACCGCTTGGCTACATCCCTATATTCAAGGCGCTATTCGCGCGCAGAAGAATTATACCCCGAAAACATCTATTTGTCAACCGCTTTTAAGAAATAAAGTATAAATTCTTGTTTCGATTTTGGTTGAAATTACCCTTGCAATCGGTTTTGGAATACTATATACTAATAATATTGTTAATTGCTTATTTTAGGGAGGATATATGAAAAAGACGCTTGCGTTACTTCTTTCGTTTTTGTTTTTATTTTCGGCTGTAAGTCTTTCGGCTGAAGCCGCGCTCGACAAGGACGCGTACGACTATATTCTTGAAGCGCTCTACAACGGCGAGGAGGAAATCGACATTGAAGCCTTTGGGCTCTCGCCTTCCGTGCTCAAAAAAACCATTACTACGATCAGCCGCAACGAGCCCATGCTCTTTTATTTCACGGGCGGATACAGTTACAGCTTTTATGAGGAAAACCACGCGCTTGACCTTTATCCGAAATATTCGCTTGTCGGCGAGGAGCGCGTTGCTGCTGTCGAATACGTCAACAAAACGCTCGACGCGGTTATCGCAACCGTGCCTTCACAGCTTGACGAATACGAAAAAGCGCTCTATCTTCACGATTTTATCTGTGTCAGCTTTGAATACGACCTCGATTACGAGGTAACCAACATATACGATATGCTCTTAAAGGGAAGCGGCGTTTGCACCGCATACGCTCTGCTTTACGACGAGCTTTTAACCCGTGTCGGTATCGAATCGCGCGCGGTAACAAGCCCGAAGGAATCCTTGAACCACATGTGGAACGAGGTAAAAATCGACGGCAAGTGGTATTACGTTGACGTCACCTGGGACGACCCCGTGCCCGACCATTTCGGCGAAGCACAGCACGATAATTTCCTTATCTGCGAATCCTGCTTGGAAAAAACGCACAACGGCGTTTACGATACCGAATTCCCCTGCGACGAATGCTTCCGCAACGAAAGAGAATGGGGACACTTAAACTTCCCGATAGTTTATGCCGACGGCAAGCTTTACAGCGAGCGCTACGGCGTTATCGAGGTCGTTTCGCTCTATGAGGATAAGCTTATCGATCTTTTCGTTGCCGCAAAACACGGCTGGTACAGCACCGACGGCAGTTATTTGGGCTTCTGTATGGGTATCGGCTCGTTTGCGGATATGCTTTTCTATAACACCGAAACCGAAATTATCATCTATAACCCCCACACAGCAGACAAGCAAACCTTCTACACCGCGGAAAAATCCGAAGGTATGCTTATCGGCTTATACGTTGTCGGCGATACGCTTTATTATCTCGCAAGCCCGACAGGGTATAGCAAAGACGGCACCGTTCACACCATGAAGCTCGATATAAACGCGTTTCCCAAGCCCGAACCCGAGCCTGAACCCGAACCCGAGCCCGAACCCGAACCCGAGCCCGAACCCAAGCCCGAACCCGAGCCCGAACCTAAGCCCGAACCCGAACCCAAGCCCGAGCCCGATAAAAAGCTCGGCGGTGACGCAAACGGCGACGGCAAGCTCGACCCTTACGATTATATTTACGTAAGACGTGCCTACTTCGGAACGATCGAGCTCGAAACCGACGATCGCGAACGCTGTGACGTGAACGGCGACGGAACGATAAACCAATACGATTACGTTCTTGTAAGGCGTGCTTATCTCGGCACCTATGTTTTTGAATAATATGCAACAGATAATTTCGCGCAATCCGCTTTTTGCGGGTATGACAGAAGCCGAAGCCGAGCAGGCGCTTTCGGTGCTTTCGGCAAGCAAAAGCGAATATCCCCGCAATGCGATACTCGTTTCGGCAGGCGGCGAAATGCACCGATTCGGACTTATTCTTTCGGGCACCGTGCAGGTCTGCTTTACCGATATAGACGGCAACGAGGTGCTTATGGCGAGCGTTTCGGAGGGCGAAAGCTTTGGTGAATCGCTTTGCTGGCTTGGCGAAAAGGATATTCCCGTTACCGTGCGCGCCTTTACCGATATAAGCATTTTGTGGCTTTCGACGGATAAGCTCAAAAGCGAAAGCACCAAAGCCGCGCAAGACCTGCGTAACCGCTTTTGCTCGATGCTGGCGCACAAAACGCTTGCGATGAACGACAGGGTGCAGATACTTTCGAAGCCTTCGATAAGGCAAAAGCTTATCACCTTCCTTTCGCAAACCGCGGCGCACAGCGGAAGCAAAACCTTTCAGATCCCATTCGACCGCGAAACGCTTGCGCTTTATCTGGGCGTGAACCGTTCGGCACTCTCGCGCGAGCTTTCGGCAATGCAGGCAGACGGGATTATTCAGTTTTATAAAAATAGCTTTAAAATATTGAAATAACGTTGCAACTGCAACATAATAACAGCGCAAAATGTCGTATAATGATACCAACGAAGAAAAGAGGTATTATTATGAAAAGACTTATTGCGCTGTTTTTAACAGCATTTATGCTCCTGCTTGCCTTCGCAGGCTGTGCCGAAACGGCAGATGAATCGGCAACGGAAAGCTCCTCTGCCGTATCGAACGACGAAAGCTCCTCTGCCGAAGTAAGCAAGACCGATATAAAGGTTACCGTGCGTATTGCGGGTATGAAGGGTCCGACAAGCATCGGCTTGGTCGGTCTTCTGGCTGAAAGCCAAAAGATCACCTCCGACAACGAATATGAATTCACACTCGCGGGTACCGCAGATGAGATCACCCCCAAGCTCGTTAAGGGCGAGCTCGATATAGCGGCTGTTCCCGCAAACCTCGCAAGCGTGCTTTACA
>JAZTXJ010000036.1:0-22198 GCA_045636285.1 Eubacteriales bacterium | reverse complement strand
GACCGTCGAGGACGCCGGTCCCTACATTCTCGTCGTTATTCAAATGAATAATATGTTATTTTATACTTTCCGTCACCCTTACGGACCGTCGAGGACGCCGGTCCCTACGTTCTTACCGTCACTCTAATGAATAATACGTTTCCTTAAATAAAAAACGAAAGAGGGACTTTTTCAAAAGTCCCTCTCGTTTATTTATATTCTTTTATACAACAAAATCCTTAATCCAAAGCGCCTGCGATGGCGAAGGCGTAATTTTCGCATCCTTCAAACTTTATCGCAAAGGTTTTGATCGAAATACTGTGAATTTTCTTCACGAAGCGGTTTCCGTCAACAACCGAAAAGTTCGGGAATTCGGCAACCGTCTTACCTGCCGCCTTAACGTACGCTTCCTTGCGAACCCAAATCTTCACAAAGTTTTCGAGCTCGGTTTCGCGGCTACTGTCGCGAAGGAATTCGACCTCTTCATCGGAAAAGAAGCGTTCCGCGATAGTGGTATGGTCGATCTTCTTTTCGGCATTAAGAATGCTCGGAAGATATTCGCCGTCGATACCTATTGCCTTTTCGAAAAGCACAACAAGCATAACCTCGCCGCAGCAGGTTACGGAAATATTGATTTTCTTTTCGTGGTTGGCAATAGAAGGTCTGCCCTTTTCGTCGTATTCGACCTTTGCCTTCGGGTTTTTAAGATATTCTCTTACAGCCTTTTGAATATCGCTCTGACGCTGTCTTTTAGTCGAGCTGTTTTCAAGAATAAAGGTTTTTAATGCCATTTACTGTTCCTCCCCGACAGTGGGTTCTGTTTCTGCCGTATTTTCGCTTATTTCTGCGTTGATTTCACCGATTTCGGCGTTTTCGGCGCTTTCAGCTTCGTTTTCGGATTCCTTTTCTTCGGTATCGGGGTCTACTACCGCGAATCTTGCAACGCTTGCGCCCTCTTCAAGACGCATTACTATAACGCCCGAAGCGCTTCTGCCGTAAACGGGAATTTCGGAAATGCGTGTACGTATAATCACGCCGCCGTCGGTAATAAGCATAACCTCTTCGTTTTCGCGCACAAGCTTCAAGCCTGCAAGCACGCCTGTTTTCGCGCTGATACCGTGGCAAATAATACCTCTGCCGCCGCGGTGCTGACGCTTATATTCGCTTGTGATACTGCGCTTACCGAATCCGTTTTCGGTAATGGTAAGAATATAAAGCTCGTTATCGTCGTTTCCTTCGGGTATAATGCCCGCGCCGACAACGTAATCGCCCTCGTCGAGCGTAACGGCACGCACACCGCGCGCGTGTCTGCCCATTTCACGAACGTCGTTTTCGGTAAAGCGGATCGAAATACCGCGGTTTGTCGCAACGATAATATCGTCGTTGCCCTTCGATTTAAGAACGTAAAGGAGCTGATCGCCTTCATCGAGCGTGATCGCATAAAGACCGTTCTGGCGCTTTGTTTTATACGCCATAAGGTTAATACGCTTAACAACGCCCAAGCGGGTGATAAGCACGAGGTTCTGATCCTCGGTAAATTCGGTAACGGGAACAATCGCCGTTATCTTTTCGTCGTTATCGAGCGAGAGCAGGTTTACAAGGTTCGTGCCCTTTGCGGTACGCGTGCTTTCGGGAATTTCGTAGCACTTCTTAATATAAACCCTGCCTGTATTCGAGAACATAAGAAGGAAATCGTGGCTGTGCGAGATAATAACGTCTTCGACAAAGTCCTCTTCTCTCGTTCCCATAGCGGTAATACCCTTACCGCCGCGGCGCTGTGCCTGATAAGTATCGCTGGGCAGGCGCTTTACGTAGCCTGCGCGTGTAGCGGTGATAACACAGCTTTCGCGTTCGATAAGATCTTCGATAAGAATATCGTTTTCGGCTTCGACAATATCGGTTCTTCTTGCATCGCCGTATTTATTCTTAATAAATTCAAGATCCTCTTTGATAATAGCAATAAGCTTGCTTTCGTCGGCAAGAATTTCTTTAAGCTCTTTAATAAGGTTATAAAGGAATGCCAATCTGTCTTCGATCTTCTGGCGTTCCATACCCGAAAGCTTACCGAGCGTCATTTCGACAATCGCCTGCGCCTGCGCTTCCGAAAGACCGAAGCGTTCCATAAGGTTTGCCTTCGAATCGGCAATGCTTTCGCTTGCGCGGATTATTGCGATAACCTCATCGATATTATCTATCGCTATCTTATAGCCTTCATAAATATGCGCTTCGTGCTCTGCTTTCGCAAGGTCGAACCTTACTCTTCTCGTAACTACTTCCTTGCGGTGAACGAGATAGTGGTTGAGCACCTCTTTAAGATTCAGAAGCTTGGGCACGCCGTTTACGAGCGCAACCATATTGACCGCGCAGGTATCCTGAAGCTGGGTATACTTATAAAGCAGGTTAAGAATAATCTGTGCGTTCGCGTCCTTCTTAACGTCGATAACGATACGCATACCCGCCTTACCCGATTCGTTACGGATATCGGCAATACCCTCAACACGCTTGGTTTTAACAAGCTCTACCATGCTTTCGAGCAGCATCGAACGGTTTACCTGATAAGGAAGCTCGGTAATAATAATGCTTGTCCTGCCGTTCTTTTCCTCGAAATGCGCCTTTGCGCGCACTCTTATCTTACCTCTGCCCGTCATATATGCTTCATATATGCCGCTTGTGCCGTAAATCGTTCCGTAGGTCGGGAAATCGGGGCCCTTAATATACTGCATAAGCTCGACAATAGAGCATTCGGGGTTATCGATAAGATATTCTGTCGCTTCGATAACCTCTCTTAAATTATGCGTAGGAATGTTGGTCGCCATACCAACCGCAATACCCACACTGCCGTTTACCAAAAGGTTCGGGAAGCGCGAGGGGAGCACGACGGGCTCCTTACGGGTATTATCGAAGTTGGGAACATAATCAACAACGTCCTTTTCGATATCCGCCATCAATTCCTCGGCGATTTTCGACATTCTCGCTTCGGTATAACGGTATGCCGCAGGGGGATCGCCGTCGATATTACCGAAGTTACCGTGCTTATCGATAAGAACGTATCTTATCGAAAAATCCTGACCCAAGCGCACCATCGCATCGTAAACCGAAGCGTCGCCGTGCGGATGGTATCTACCAAGCACGTTACCGACAGTCGTTGCGGATTTGCGGTGGGGCTTATCGTAGGTAAGTCTGTCTTCATACATCGCATAAAGTATTCTGCGGTGTACCGGCTTCATACCGTCGCGCACGTCGGGCAATGCTCTGCCGACAATAACGCTCATGGCATAGTCGATATAACAGCTTTTTATTTCGTTTTCTATTCCGATATTATGAATAACCTGTTCTTCGTGGTTACTGTAATCGTATTCGTGAGCCATAGTTCGCTTCGCTCCAAGTTAATAGTGAATAGTGAAAAGTGAAAAAGTTACGTATCGAGGTTAGCGTATTTTGCGTTCGCTTCGATAAAATCTCTTCTGGGCTCTACCTTATCGCCCATAAGCACCGAGAAGAGCGCATCCGCTTCGAGCGCATCATCAATGGTAATACGCTTCAAAATACGGCGTTCGGGGTCCATTGTGGTATCCCAAAGCTGATCGGGGTCCATTTCGCCCAAACCTTTATAGCGTTCAGCCTGCGCGTTGCCGCCAAGCTCTTCGAGATACATATCTCTTTCCTCGTCCGAAAAGGCGTATCTTTGCTGCTTGCCTCTGTATACCTTATAAAGAGGCGGCATTGCCGAATAAACGTGACCTGCTTCGATAAGCGGGCGCATATGGCGGAAGAAGAAGGTAAGCAAAAGTGTTTTAATATGCGAACCGTCAACGTCGGCGTCGGCCATAAGAATAATTTTGCCGTAACGGAGCTTTGTAATATCAAATTCGCTTCCGATACCCGTGCCGAGCGCAAGAATTATCGGAATTATCTGAACCGAGGAATAAATTCTGTCGATTCTGTTCTTTTCAACGTTAAGTATTTTACCGCGCAGGGGAAGAATTGCTTGAAAACGGCTGTCGCGGCAGTCCTTTGCCGTACCGCCTGCCGAGTCACCCTCTACCAGATAGAGCTCGGTGTATTCCATTCTGCGTTCGTTACAGTCGGCAAGCTTGCTGGGAAGCGAAGAGGATTCGAGCAAGCCCTTGCGCCTTGTCAATTCACGCGCCTTCTTTGCGGCTTCTCTCGCTCTTGCGGCAAGCACCGATTTTTCGATAATTATTCTCGCGGTATCGGGGTTTTCTTCAAAGAATATCGAAAGCTTTTCGTTAACGATACCTTCTACAAGCGTTCTGATTTCGCTGTTACCGAGCTTTGCTTTCGTCTGGCTTTCGAACTGTGCGTCCTCAAGCTTAACCGAAATAACCGCCGAAAGACCTTCTCTCACGTCGTCGCCGGTGAGCTTTTCATCGTTCTTGAAAAGGTTATATTTCTTGCCGTAATCGTTCAAAGCCTTTGTAAGACCGACCTTAAAGCCGGTTTCGTGCGTACCGCCGTCAACGGTATGCATATTGTTTGCGAACGAAAGAATCGAATCGGTAATCGTTTCGTTATACTGAAGCGCGATTTCCGCCACAGAGGTGTCCTTTTCGCCCGAAACGTAGATTACGGGGTGAAGAGGGTCTGCCCCCTTCTTCTGATTTAAAAATTCAACGAAGGAGCGTATACCGCCTTCAAAGCAGAAATGCTCGGTCGTTTCTTCAACCGTTCTCTTGTCGGTAATGGTAATGGAAACGCCTGCGTTGAGGAAGGATTGCTCGCGCAGTCTTGTTTTAACCGTTTCGTAATCGAATTCGACCGTTTCGAAAATAGTATCGTCGGGCCAGAAGCGAACGTGCAGACCGTGCATATCGGTCGCGCCGGTTTCGCGGAATTCTTCGACAACGTTACCGCGTTCAAACGCGATATAATAGCCCATTCCGTCGCGGTAGTTATGAAGCTCAACACGGCGGGAAAGCGCGTTAACAACGCTCGCACCTACACCGTGCAGACCGCCTGCGATCTTATAACCGCCGCCGCCGAATTTACCGCCCGCGTGGAGTATGGTATAAATAACCTCAAGCGTGGGACGTCCTACCGTCGGGTGAATACCTGCGGGAACGCCGCGGCCGTCGTCGGTTACTTCACAGCTTCCGTCCGCATGAAGAATTACGCCGATATTTTTACAGTGACCTGCCAACGCTTCGTCGATCGCGTTATCTACTATTTCGCTTATAAGATGGTGCAAGCCCTTAACAGACGTCGTACCGATATACATACCGGGGCGCTTTCTTACAGCTTCAAGTCCTTCGAGTACCTGAATCTGACTGTCGCCGTATGCGTTATCAACAGGGTTCAATGCATCGTTTCTGTTTTCTTCCATTTTTACCTCCGTGCGGGGTTGTTACTTTATAAATAATAAGGTTATTTTTCCCAAATCGGTTTGATTTCGTTTTTTAAACGCTTTTTAATGCTTTCGGTCGAAATCCCGCTTATATAAACGGTATCGCTGAATTCGCCGTCGCAAAGAATAAAGCTCTTCGGCAGGTCGTTACAAACGTTTACAACGCCGTGCTCTTCTTCTTTTCGGCGGAACAGATCGTTTGTAAAAGAAGAAACGCTCGCCGAATCCATATCGAAAATTCCGATTATTTGTTCTTTATCAATACTTTCGCCCTTTTCGAGCTGTAAATATCTCATTTTTCCTCACAGTCTAACGGCTTATTTTTCCGTCGCGGACAAATATTTTACCTTCGCTTTCGAAAATTTCGCTTTCACAGCCTGTTATAATAACCTGCCTGTCGGTAATTCGCGAAAGTATATATTCCTTTCTGTCCTTATCGAGCTCGGAAAGTATATCGTCAAGCAGAAATACGGGATATTCCCCCGTGAGCTTATAGGAAAGCTCTCCCTCTGCAAGCTTCAACGCAAGCACGATACTTCTTTGCTGCCCCTGCGAGCCGTACATTCTCGCGCTTTTTTTGTTTATACAGACCGCAAAATCGTCCTTATGCGCTCCGTAAAAGGAAAGATAACGTTCCTTTTCGTATTCTGCCTTTTCCTTAAAAAGCGCAATATATTTTTCTTTTACCTCTTCAAGCGATTCAAAGCTTCCCGCCTGCGACTGATAATTAAGCGTAAGGCATTCCTTGTTACCGCTCATATCGAGTAAAAAGCGTTTTGCTTCCTCTTCAAGCCTTTGAACGTACTTGCGTCGGTTAACGGTTATAACTGCCGCAAGGCTTGCCAGACGCTCGTTATAAACCTCCAAAAGCTCGTTTATAACGTTTCCGCGCTTCAAAAGCGCGTTTTTCTGCGCGAGCACGCGGTTATATTCGTTCAAAGTAGGAGCATACCGCGGAAACGATTGGCAGATAGCAAGGTCCAAAACACGCCTTCTGTTTTCGGGCGAGCCCTTTACAAGACTCAAATGGTCGGGAGTAAAGATAACCGCGCGGAACCTGCCGATATATTCGGTCATCTTCAACGGGGGGCTTTCTCCGAGCCTTATCGCACGCCTTCCGCTTTTACTTATCGCGGCAGACATATCCCAAGTAACGTTTTCGGTTGCGAATTTTATTCCTATCTGTCCTTTTTCACAGCCGAACTTAATAAGCTCTCTGTCCTTGCAGTTGCGAAAGCTTTTTCCCGCCGCGAAATAGAATATCGCTTCCAATATATTTGTTTTTCCTGCGGCGTTTGCACCGCAAATAACGTTCACACCCGAAGAAAAATCGATTTCGCTTTCTTCGGCATTACGGAAATTCCGCAACGACAAATGCTCTATTCTCATTCTGTTTTCGGTTTCCGATATAATTAAACTTTTTAGTCCTTAAGCTTGCAGGGAAGCACCAAGTATTTATAGCTGCTGCCTTCATCCTTTTCGGCAGGCTCGATCATCATGCTCATAAGCGGAGTCGAAAGCGAAGCAACTATTTTTTCGTCCTTGCAGGCACGCAAAGCGTCGAGCAAATATCTGTTGTTAAAGCCGATTTCGATATCGTCGCCTTCTTTTTTGATTTTTATGTTATCGTTTACACTGCCGTACTGCGTATTGCAGGAAATATTAAGACTGTTATCTTCAAACTTACATCTTAAAGGAGTTCTTAATTTTTCATCGACAAGCAGGCTCGCTCTTTCAGCCGATTCGATAAATTCGCTTCTGTTGATAGTAGCAAAAATTCTGTTCGACTGCGGAAGCGCTCTTCTGTAATCGAGATATTCGCCTTCGAGCAAGCGCGAGAAGAATACAATATCGCCAAGCTTGAAGATAATATACTTCGCGGTGAATTCCACTCTCAAGGGCTCTTCATCGTCGTCCAAAAGCTTTGCAAGGTCGGAAAGCGCCTTGCCGGGAACGATAAACGAAAATCTGTTGTCGTTATCGAAAACACAGTTCTTTTCTTCGCGCAGTGCAAGTCTGAAATTATCGAGCGCAACGCAGGTAAGAGTTCTGTTTTCTACCATAAACAGCTCGCCGGTAAGAATAGGTCTTGCTTCCGACTGTGCAACCGCAAAAACGGTGCTGTTAATAATATCCTTCATAAGCGTTCTCGAAATATTGAACGCGTTTTCACCGCCCAATTCGGGAAGACCGGGGAACATTTCAGCCGTTACGCCGTGAATGGTGAAATCCGACATACCGCCCGTAATTCTTACCATATTTCTGTCGTCGGATTCGATACAAATATCGCAATCGGGGAAATTTCTTACAATAGAGTTAATCTTCTGCGCGTTGATAATCACCGCGCCCTCTTCCATAGGCACGACCGTACCCATGGTTCTTACACCCTTTTCAAGATCGTATCCGCAAACAGTAAGAGTTTCTCCCTTAAGCGTGAACAAAAGACCTTCGAGCGCAGGCAGCGTGGTTTTGTTCGAAGCCGCCGATGCCGCAGGTATTATCATCGAAAGAAGTGTTTTCTTATCCGCAACAAATTTCATATTTTTCCGTATCTGCCAAAGTCCCTTTGATTTTAATTCTTAAAGGCCCTTTAAAGCCTGTTTGGCAGATTTCCTTTCCGTAAATTTTGCAGTTTTAATAGATATTCACATTAAGTCACGGGTTTTCCACAATCGCAATCACAGCCTGTCCACGCGTTAAATGTCGCTTTTTGACTGCAAATACAGGGGTGTTTGATTTTCCACACAATCCACCGTGCCTACTAATACTAATACTACTAATAAATACTAAAAATAAATGTTTCTTTTCTTTT
This sequence comes from Eubacteriales bacterium, assembly GCA_045636285.1. GTDB lineage: Bacteria > Bacillota > Clostridia > Oscillospirales > CAG-382 > Coliplasma. The sequence continues at coordinate 14,042 of JAZTXJ010000036.1, read as the reverse complement.
GCGCTTCGCGCTCTTTTTTTTATTTTCAGCCGATAATTTCGGCTATAACCGATTTGATTTCTCTTGCGAAGGAAGGATCGGTCGCTATCTTTTTATCGATAAAGTTTACCGAATTGATAATTGTCGTATGATCCTTCTTATTAAAGAGCTTCGCAATGGAGATTTGCGAAAGATTGGTTGTTTTTCGAATAAGATATATAGCGAAATGCCTTGCCGCGATAACGTCTGCCGTTCTGCGCGTGCTCTTTATATCCTCGCGCTTAACGCCGTAACGCTTTTCGGTATAATCAAATATCTTATCGATAATCGATTCCTTGCTGTTTTCGGCTGCGAAGAATTCATTCAAAACCTCTTTCGCAACAAAAACGTCGCAGGCTTCGCCGGTTATAAAGGTATGCGCTTTAAGCTTTTTCAGCGCGCCTTCGATCTGACGTATGTTCGTTGTAATAACGCTTGCAAGGAAATAAAGCACGTCGTTATCGAGCTCATAGCCGAAATCCATCGCCTTGCGCTTGAATATCGCTACGCGAAGCTCGAAATCGGGCGGCTGAATATCGGCAACCAAGCCCATTACGAAGCGCGTTTTCAAGCGGTCTTCAAGGTTGTTAATATCCTTCGGCGCGCAGTCGGATGCAAGAATTATCTGCTTGTTCATTTTAAAGAGTGTATCGAACGTATGGAAAAATTCTTCCTGCACCGACATTTTACCCGCGATAAACTGAACGTCGTCTACAAGTAAAACGTCAAGATTACGGTATTTTTCGCGGAAAACGACCGGCTTTTTAAGCGATAACGAATCGATAAGCTCGTTCGTGAATTCCTCGCCCGTAACGTAAAGTATGTTGTAGTTAGGGTGCTTTTTGCGGATTTCGTTTACTATCGAAAACAGCAAATGGGTTTTACCCAAGCCCGAAGGACCGTATAAAAACAGAGGGTTGTTTAGCTCTGCGGGGTGCTGTGCCACCGCGAGCGATGCCGACTGTGCGAGCTGGTTCGATTTACCGACAACGAAGTTTTCAAAGGTGTAATCGGGGTTAAACCTTATTTTATAAGCCGAATCGACCTTTTGCTCAAGCTCGGGAAGCAATTCCGCTTCTTCTTCATCGGATATGATTTTTAATTCGACAGGCACGCCGATAACTTCGGAAAATTTGCTTTTAATTGCTTCGTAATAGGTCATTTCGACAAAGCTCTTTTTACTTTGCGGAAAAGAAACCGTTACGTTCGTACCCTCGATCGAAACAACTCTCATCGGTTTAAGCCAAAGATTCATCGAAGTCGAGGTATATATTTTCGAAAGCTCTTCAAGCACGTACAATTTTATTTGTTTTAATTCCTCGTTCGTCATTACTTCCTCGAAATTTCAGGTTTTATAATCTTCCACAAAATGTGGATATGTATTCGGTTAATTATAACACAATCTTTTCTAAAAGTAAACCCTTTTTATAATATTAAGTTAAGTAAATTATATAATATTATATATATAAGGCGCGAAAAAGCGGTTGTTCTTGACAATCGATTGTAAATACAATATAATGCAGGAAAGATGTTTAAAAAGGGTGCTTTTGAATGCTTAAGGAAACTGCTTTGAAATACAGATACAGAATACTTTTTATTTGCTGTATGCTTTGCGGGCTTGTAAACGTTTTTACCTTCTGGCAGGATTGGTTCAAATATCCCGCGCAGGCACTGTTTATCCCCGGAGCAATAGCGGTTATCGCAATTTTTGCCTATAAATTCATAAAAAACGAACCGCTTGACGAAAAAACGGTAATATTCTGTCTGTTCGTAATCGGATTTTTCTTCCGTCTGGTATATATTCAGTCCACCGGATATCTTGTGCGCCAGCACGACGTCGGCGGCACGAACGGACATTTCGAATATATTTTAAAGTTTTACACCCACCAAAAGCTTCCCGAATCGATAAATTGGCAGTATTATCAGCCGCCCGTGTGGCATTATCTGTGTGCGCTTTTCCTTCATATCCAAACCACTGCGGGTATTGCGCTGGATATTGCAAGGGAAAACCTTCAGTTAATTTCGCTCTTCTGCTCGAGTATGATAATGCTCGTTTCCTATAACCTGTTCAAAAAGTTTTCTTTAAAGGGGCTTGCAATTATCATTCCCTTTGCGATAGTCGCATTCCACCCTACCTTTATTATTCTTGCGGGTAGTATCAATAACGACGTTTTATCGCTCCTGCTTGCGCTCGTTTCGGTCGATCTCGCGATAAAATGGTACCGCGAGCCCAAGCTTTCGACAATATTAAAGCTCGCTCTTTCGATCGGCTTTTCGATGGGCGTAAAGCTTTCGGGCGGGTTGATTTCGGTAGGCGTTGCAGTGCTTTTCGCTATCAGACTGTTCGGAAAGCAATACAAAAACAAAATCGGTCTTATCGGTCAGTTCGCTTCGTTCGGCGTGCTTTGCGTGCCTATCGCGCTCTGGTGGCAGGTAAGGAATTTTATTAAGTTCGAAACCCCCTTCACCTACGTTCCCAAGCTTTCCGAAACCCATTCGCAGTATATCGGTTTTAGAAGCTTTTTCGAAAGAATGTTTGATTTTTCGGCGGTGTTCGATATAGGCGTATACCCCGCGAGAATGATTCAGAGCAAAGCGGGCATTTACGATTATTACGAATACAATATCCCCCTCGGCGCGCTCAAATCGAGCGTTTTCGGTGAATACTATCTCGGACAAGGGCACAGCTTGGGGCTTCTGTGTGCACAGCTTCTGTTCTGGTCTGCGGTTCTGATTGCGGTAATCGCCACCGTTTCGGCGGTCTATACGCTTGTAAAAGCGTTAAAAAACCGAAGCGAATGCAAAAATTTCGCGGTAAGCGAGCTGATTTTTACATTAATTTGCGTTGCAACAGTAATTTTTTCTTATATAAAATTCTGCTTCGAATTCGCTCATTTTTGCACGATGGACTTCCGTTATATCGCAATAACCGTCGTTTTCGGTGCGCTATATATTGGGCTTTTGTTAAAACAGCGCGAAGAAAACAACAAAATGTTCGATAAAATACTCCGCGTATCGCTCTGTGTGTTAGTGGCTGTTTTTGCCCTTTCGAGCGTTGCGATATATATGACGGCGGCTTAACATAATTAATAAAAAATCCCCAAAAACACTTGACAAATGGGGATTTTTTGTTATATAATATGTTGCTATGCTCTGCGGACCACGGCTGCAAAGCAGGCTATAATTACTTGTTTTTGAATAATAATTGGAGGTGCAATACCAATGCTTAGAACATATCAGCCTAAGAAAAGACACAGAAAGGCAGAACACGGCTTCAGAAAGAGAATGGCTACCGCTAACGGCAGAAAGGTTCTCAAGAGAAGACGCGCAAAGGGCAGAGCAAGACTCACCTATTAATCGTTAACCCAAATAATTATCTGTTGGTTTTTTGAAATGGAAAAAACACGCAGGATACAGACTTTAAAGGAAAATCACCTGTTCTCCCGTTCATATCGAAAGGGCAGGTGCTTTTCCGGCAAGTATGTGGCGGTGTATGTGCTTAAAAATACCCGCGAAAAAGACGTTAACAAAATCGGGATCACCGTATCGAAAAGCCGCGGAAACGCGGTAAAGAGAAACAGGACCAAGCGTATAATCCGCGAAGCGTACCGTGTTTTTCACCCGTTTATAAAAGAAGGTCATATTATCGTCATTGTCGCGCGTCAGCCTTGTGTCGAAGCTCACGTATCCGTGGTCGTAAGCGAGCTCGAGGCTTTATTGTCTAAAGCGGCACTTTTATGAAAAGGTTTTTTATTTATCTGATACGGTTTTATCAAAAGAATATTTCTCCGTACAAGCCCCGTTGCTGCCGTTTCACGCCGAGCTGCTCGGCATACGCCATAGAAGCGATCGAAACACACGGCATCTTTAAAGGGCTTTTGCTTGCGTTATACCGAATTTTGCGGTGTAACCCCTTTAATAAAAATTGCGGCTACGATCCCGTTCCGCCGAAGAAAAGGTAAAAGTACGGATTAATCGAAATTTCAACGCACGTATTGTAAAATACGTCCATGTGCGGAAATTTTCCGTCCCCAAGTGAAAGGAAAAGTAATGGGATTTATTTATAATCTTTTTTCGTATCTGATGAAGGGCTGCCTTTATATTTCGGGTAACAATTATATTCTGGCGCTCTTTTTCTTTGCTCTCGCTTTTCAGGTTATTCTGCTTCCGCTCGCGATAAAGCAGCATAAATCGCAGATCAAAATGGCACAGGTCAAGCCTATGGAAATGGCGATCCGCGAAAAGTATAAGGGAAGAACCGATAAGGTTACCCAGCAGAAGATGACAATGGAAATACAGGAAATGTACCAGCAGAACGGCTATAACCAGTTCTCCGGTTGCATGCCGTTGCTTATACACCTTCCTATTATCTTTATTCTTTTTGCTATCGTAAAAGCTCCTATTTCCTATGCAAGTAATATCGAAAATTTCGATACCACCGCGCAGGCAAAGGATGCTATCGTTTTTTATCAGGAATTAAAGGATTCGCTTAATAAGGAAGCCTTTGAAGGTGACGAATATAACGAATATATCGGTATTTACAGCGGTTATCAGAGCGAGCTCGGCGTTTCCGAGGTAAACGACAAAACCCCTGCGGAAGCATTTAAGTTCGACTATAACGGCAAGGAATATTTCGCAAGCGGTGTCGAAACCGGCAGTAACGAAATGGCTCTTTCCCGTTTGATAATCGACGGTAAGGACGAGCTTGATAAGCTTATCGAAGAAGGCAAAATCGCTTCCAATAAGGTTGAATCGCTCAAAGCGAAGATTGCTCCCTTTGCCGAATACAAGGATGATCTCCCCAATTACCGTATCGGTCCGCTTAACTTCCTCAATGAGCCCGATATGAACAGAAATATGTGGCTTATGATCATTCCTCTGCTCGTATTCCTCACCTCGTTTATTTCTACCAAGTTTACCAGACGTTTTTCGGGTGCCGCAAACCAGACCGATGCAAACGGCAATCCTATCGGCGGCGGCTTGTTTATGGAAGTCGGTATGCCGCTTATCTCGGCAATTTTTGCATACAGTATGTCTGCCGCTATCGGTGTTTACTGGATCTGGAGAACCCTTCTTTCGATGGTTCAGACCTATGTTTTCGCAAAGGCTATGCCCATTCCTCAGGTAACCGAGGAAGCTATCGCCGCAGCGAAGAAGGAAATGAAGTCGAAGGTTAAGAAAAAGAAGGTTATTACTATCGAAGTCGATGAAGACGACACCAGCTATGACGATATGATCGTTCACGGCGGTTCCGAAGGCTCGAACAAAAAGTCCGACCCGACTCAACGTACACCGCGCCGTATCGAAATGCTCACCGTCGATGAAGACGAAGAAAGCAACGGCGAAAGCAACGGTGAAAACTGATTGAATTTATACTGAAAGGTAAAAAATATGTTAAAAGAAACCGTAGTAACGGCTAAAACAGTCGAGCAGGCAGTTAATACCGCTTGTGCAGAGCTTGGCGTTACGGCTGAAGAAGTGGAATACGTTGTGCTCGAAGAGCCTAAAAAGGGTATTCTCGGTATCGGCGCAAGCGATGCAAAGGTCAGCGTTTCGCTTAAAATGACTCCTGCATTGAAGGCTTACGAATTTATAGAAAATCTTGTTAAAAATATGAATCTCGACGCAACCGTCGAAATCACCGAAAAGGACGAAGAAGGCGTTACCATCGCAATCAACGGCGGCAACCTCGGCATCCTTATCGGCAGAAGAGGCGACGTTCTCGATTCGCTTCAGTATCTTGCAACCCTCGCGGCGAATATCGAAAAGGGTAGCTTCTACCGCGTTACCGTCGACGTTCAGGGCTACCGCGAAAAGCGTGCCGAAACCCTTCGCGGTGTAGCAAGAAGAATGAGCGAAAAGGTTCTTAAATATAAGAGAAGCTTCGCGCTCGAACCTATGAACGCGTACGAACGCAGAATTATCCACTCCGAATGCCAGAATATCGCGGGTGTAACCACTCGCTCGATCGGCGAAGGCGCAGATAGAAAAATCGTCATCTCCCCCGAAAAGAAATAATAAAAGAAAAAAGCTCACCGTTGAGAGAAACTTCATAAAGAGGTTTCTCTCAATTTTTCATATAAAAAAAGCAAGAAAATAAGGGATTTTTCCTTAAATTCTTGCTTTTTTAGCGTTAATTCTTATTATAAATTCGTTCGAGCATAAAATCCGCCTGCGGCATACCGTGATTCTTTGCTTTAACGAAAAATTCGTACGCTTTATCAGGGTCTGCTTCACAGCCGCGCCCGATGAAGAGCATATTTGCGTATATAAATTCGCCCTCCATAACTCCCTTTCTCGCGGCAAGCTCTGCAAAAGAGAACGCCTTGTGATAATTTCTATGCTCGGGCTGCTGGTAAATAAGCGCAAGATGGTAGGCGGCAAGGCTCGAGCCTCTGTTTACAGCCATCGTGTGATATTTTATAGCCTTTGCTATATCCTTTTCTACGTAACCGTATTCGTACATAAGTCCCAGCTTATATGCCGCGCTTTTGTTTCCGCGTACCGCCGCTTCCTCAAAATAGCGTGCGGCTGTGGCAAAATCCTTGGGGAAATCGCCCGTCGGCATAAAATAGAGTCTGCCTAATTCGTGATAGATCTCAGCATTGCAGTTTCCAGTGTTTATAGCATGCTGGAAATAATACGCGGCACGGAAAAAGTCGGGCTTTGGCGGATTGCCGAGCAAGCCGTTGCGGTAAAGCATGCCGAGACGGTATTCGGCATCGGGAATAATATGGCTGGTTTTTCTGAAAAGCTCTGCCGCTTCCTCAAATCTTCCGTGATCGAGGTAGAGGTTAGCCAATCCGACAACCGCAACGTTATCGCCGTTATTGATAGCCTCGGTATAATGGTTTACGGTTTCCTCGAAATCAAATACACAGCCACATCCACGGGAACGCATATATGCCGATTCTCTTGCCGAAAAACCGACGTCCCGTTCGGCGTACGTATGATGTCCGAGCGCTTTTTCGTAGCTCTGCGGCTCACGCGGGACGAGTCCGTGATAATACATATCCGCTATAAGCGAGTGAGCGAGGTTGTGGTAGTTATTCGCCTCGGGAGAATTGATGATTTTTGTCAACCATTTGTATGCCTCGGAATAATTACGTACGGAATCGCCGTTTTCGCTTGCAAAGCCGAAGAAATACATATTTGCGATCTCGTACATTGCGGCGGGATCGCCGTTATTTGCGCGTTGAAGAGTTCTTTCGAAATCAAGATTAACGTTGTAATTAGCATTGCTGTTATAGGTGTCGCGGTTTACGTCGTTCTTTTCGGGCTTGGACTCAAAGGTGGATATAAGCTTGTCAAAAGGAGAGCATTCATAGTCCTCGGGCATGGTAACGGCGTCGATAAACGGAAGAAAGCGAAGCTCCTCGGGCATAACCGTGTGGTCCTTCGGCATAGAAACCCCGTTCATAAGCACAGGAAGTATATGCTTTTCATGCGATTTCGCATAAAGTATCTCGTTACGCACCCAGTCTATTTTATCGTGGGCGATAAGCTGCTCAAGACAGCTGTTTGATACGATAAGTAGAAAATCCTTGCAATCGTCGATTGCATCGTAAAGCTTTTGCTGAAAATCGTTGCTGTGCTTTGCATCCGGATTAAAATAAACGCTGTATCCGTGCTTTTCGAGGTCGGTTTTAAGACGATAGGCGAAGTTGGTGCCTTCGTTATCGTTTTTGTACGAAATAAAAATATCGTGACCCATAATAACTCCTAATATCTATATACTGTTCCCCGCGACGAAGGCGGTGGAAAATGCGATTTGAAGGTTAAATCCGCCGGTATATGCATCGATATCCATAACCTCGCCTGCAAAGAAAAGCCCGCTTACAAGCTTCGATTGCATGGTTTTCGGGTCGATTTCGCGGCAATCCACGCCGCCGCCTGTGACGATAGCCTCGTCAATCGGGCGTGTGCCGTTAATTTTCACGGGGATAGCCTTAAGGAGCGAAACTATCTTCAATCGGTCCTCTTTCGTGAGGCTGTTGAGCTTTGTTTCGGGGTCGATACCCGTCATTGCGATAAACGGCTCGATAAGCTTGGCGGGCAGTAACGCGCCGAACGCGTTCTTTAACGCCTTGTTGGGTATCGCGGAAAAATCGCGAAGCAGACGCTTGTCGAGCATTTTTTCATCAAGCGCGGGCTTCATATCGATATAAAGGGTGCAGGGGTAGCTGTTTTGCAGATGCGCCGAAGCCGAAAGTATGCACGGTCCCGTCACGCCGAAGTGTGTGAACATCATTTCGCCCTGTTCGGAATATATCGGCTTTTTGCCGTCCTTGTAAAAGGCAATGCCGACGTTTTTCAGCGAAAGCCCCATACAGTCGCGGCAAAGCTTATCGGGCGAAACAAGCGGCACGAGCGAGGGGCGTATTTTGGTTATATTGTGCCCCAAGGACTCTGCAAGCCTGTGCCCGCTTCCGTCCGAGCCTGTTTTCGGGTAAGAAGCGCCGCCGCAGGCGATTATTACGTTCGGAGCGAAAATTTCCTCTTTTCCGCAATGAACGCCCTTTATTTTAGAATTTTCGGTAAGAATCGCGGTGACTCTTTTTTGATTGATTTCAACACCTGCGTTCCTGCAGGCGGAAATAAGGGCTTCGGTAATATCGTGCGCCCTGTCGCTTTCGGGGAAAACGCGGTTACCGCGCTCGATTTTGGTTTTAACCCCCATCATTTCAAAAAATGCAACCGTGTCTTCATAGTTAAAGCGCGAAATCGCGCTCATCATAAATCGCGGGTTGGCGATAACGTTGCTCAAAAATTCGTCCTGCGGGCAGGCGTTCGTGACGTTGCATCTGCCCTTGCCCGTAATATCGAGCTTTTTCCCGCAACGGTCGTTCTTTTCGAGCAATAGCACGCGGTTTCCGTTTATCGCGGCGTTGTATGCCGCAAACATTCCCGCAGGGCCGCCCCCGATTACAATACAATCATAAGTCATTATCATAAACTTCGTTTTCCGCCCAAATAGATTCGAGCACCGAAAAGCGTGCTTCGGTGTTTTCGGGACTTCTTCGGCAAATTTCGTGAATAAGCGCGTTTATAAGCGCAAGCGGTGCGGTAAGCGAATCGACAAAGCTGTCGCTTTCGTTATCGGCAAAAAGTGTTATATCGGCTGTTTTCGCTATCGGACTGCGCGCGCTGTCGGTAATACCGAGCACGGTTGCGCCCGCACGCTTCGAAAATTCAAGCACGTCGACCGTCAGCTTCGAATAGCGCGGAAAGGTGATACCGAGCACGACGTCGCCCTGCTTTACACGGAAAAGCCTGTCGAACGCTTCGCTCCCGATAACCGTGTGAACGACGTGAACGTTATCGAACAGTATCGAAAGATAAAAGTTCATAAAAATCGCAAGGCTCGCCGCGCTTCTTGCACCGACAAGATAAATGTTTTTAGCCGCCATTATCGCCGAAACAAAGCTGTCGAAGCTTTCTTTATCGGTAAGTGCGAGCGTTTTTTTTATGCTTTCTATATCCGAATTAAAGCTCTTTGAAAGCGCGTCCTCGCCCGAGCGGTCCTTTAAAAGCTCCATACGCTGAACGTTTGTGAGCTTGCTTCTCGCCGCGTAGCGCAAAGCCGATTGAAGCTCGGGGTAGCCTTCGAATCCGAGCTCGGTCGCATATCTTACTATCGTCGATTCCGAAACGCCGACAGTTTCGCTTAATTTCGCCGCTGTCATATAAGCCGCCGCGGCATAGTTCGAAAGCAGATATTCACCGATCCTTTTCTGCCCCTTCGAGCATTTTTCGAGCCGCTCGGTTATTCGTTCCAAAACGTTTTTGTTTTGCATTTTTTGCCTCTTAGAAATGCGAGGAGCTGTAAAAATCCGAGAATTTGCACAGCTCCTTGTTGCTTTTTTATGTGATTAGAAGCGTATCTTTTCTTCGATATAAGCGCGTACCTCGGAAATAGGCATTCTTACCTGTTCCATAGTATCGCGGTTACGAATAGTTACGCAGTTGTCTTCGAGCGAATCGAAATCGTAGGTGATGCAGAAGGGGGTACCGATTTCGTCTTCACGGCGGTAACGCTTACCGATCGAGCCCGATTCGTCGTAATCGCAGGGGAAGTACTTGCAAAGCTCGTTTGCGAGCTCGTGAGCCTTTTCGCCGAGCTTCTTCGAAAGAGGAAGCACAGCCGCTTTAAAGGGCGCAAGTGCGGGGTGGAAGCGAAGCACGGTACGAATATCCTCGTTGCCGTCCTTGCCGATATCCTCTTCGTCGTATGCATCTACGAGGAACGCAAGCACCGAGCGTTCAACGCCGAGCGAGGGTTCGATAACGTAGGGAATGTATCTTTCGTTCTTTTCCTGATCGAAATAGGTAAGATCGTTACCCGAGGTGTTCTGGTGCTGGGTAAGGTCGTAATCGGTTCTGTCGGCAACGCCCCAGAGCTCGCCCCAGCCGAACGGGAAGAGGAATTCAAAGTCGGTGGTAGCTTTGGAATAGAAGCAAAGCTCTTCGGGGTCGTGGTCGCGCAGACGAAGGTTTTCTTCCTTCATACCAAGCGAAAGGAGCCAATCGCGGCAGAAGCCTCTCCAATATTCGAACCATTCAAGGTCGGTGCCGGGAGCGCAAAAGAATTCAAGCTCCATCTGTTCGAATTCACGCACGCGGAAGATAAAGTTACCGGGGGTGATTTCGTTACGGAAGCTCTTACCGATCTGACCGATACCGAAGGGGAGCTTCTTACGGGTGGTACGCTGAACGTTTGCAAAGTTTACAAAAATACCCTGCGCGGTTTCGGGACGGAGATAAACGGTGTTCTTCGCATCCTCGGTAACGCCCTGGAAGGTTTTGAACATAAGGTTGAACTGACGGATGTCGGTGAAGTTGTGCTTGCCGCAGGTGGGGCACTTAATGTTGTGCTCTTCAACGAAATCCTTCATTTCCTGCTGGGAAAATGCGTCGATCGGCTTTTCGAGCGTGAACGCGTTTTCGGCACACCAATCCTCGATAAGCTTGTCTGCGCGGAAGCGCTCCTTGCATTCGCGGCAGTCCATCAAGGGATCCGAAAATCCGCCGAGGTGTCCCGAAGCAACCCAGGTCTGAGGGTTCATAAGAATAGCCGCGTCAAGACCGACGTTGTAGGGGTTTTCCTGAACGAATTTCTTCCACCAAGCGCGCTTGATATTGTTTTTAAGCTCTGCGCCGAGAGGGCCGTAGTCCCAAGTGTTTGCAAGGCCGCCGTAAATTTCGCTACCTGCGAAAATAAAGCCTCTGCCCTTGCAAAGCGCAACCAGCTTGTCCATTGTCTTTTCTGTATTTTTCATTGTTATCCTCCTTCAATAAACAGGGTGATATAAATATTCATTCTATTATACACCATTCAAACGCTTTTTGCAAGTGCTAATTTAATCGTAAATTAATTATGAATTCCAAGATTCTACTTGACTCGACACGCCTTTTGTGCTACAATCAGACTAAAGTGTTAAACCAAAAAACCGAAAGGGAGAATATTTATGAAAAAATTAATTTCTTCGGCTCTCGTGCTCATAATATTGCTTTGCGCGGTGCCGATAACGGTATTTGCATACTCCGAGCCTGCCGAAAGCGTATTTATCGGCGGAATCGAGCTCAAAAACGATACCGTTCTTCTAAGCGGCGAAAGCAAGGCGGTAAGTATCGATAAAATCCCCGCAGATTTCGACCCCGCCAAAACAGGCTTTGCATATTTCAGCGAAGGCAACCTTATACTTTCGAACTTTCGCTTCGAGGGCGAAAGCGAAATGGGCGCTCTTATCTTTTCCGAGGGAAGCCTTTACGTTATATTGAACGGCGAAAACACGCTCAAGCATAACGGCAGTGCCGACAATGCGGGTATTATGGTCGTCGGCGACCTTATTATCGATGGCACGGGCTCGCTGAACGTTTCGGCGTATATGGGTGTTGTCGTTACCGGACTAGGTGATCAGGCGGCAACCTACGAGCACAACAGCGGCGCTGTCAATATATCGCTTACCGATGAGGATGGCGTGGGCGTGTCGCTTCTCAGCTACGAGCAGGATGCGATGCTTTTCCTCAACGGCGGTAAGATCGGTATCAATTCGAAGGTGAAAAACGGAAGCGGTGCGGGTATTGCCTGCATTGCTCAAAACGAATATGCCTACGCGGTCGTTTCGGTCAGCGGCGGCGAGCTTTATATCAGCAATACCGAGGGCGGTATTGCAATAGTCGGTGCAGACGATGCGATTTACGAGCAGACCTACGGCGTTGTCGATATCAAGGCTAACGGCGGCGAGGCTATCGCAACCGTTCGCGGCTCTGTTATCGGCGAAAATAACGGCGGCGTGCTCCGAATCAGCGGCGGTTATATCCACGCGGCCAACTACGGCGGAGACGGAAACGCATTTTTCGGCACGGTCAACGTATCCGATGCTATGGAAACCAACGGTGTAATCAACGACTACGCTATCGAGTTTTACGAAAAGTCCTACGTCGTTCTCGGCGATTATAAAATGCAGGACGGCGATTATCTTGCCAACGGCGCGACCAAGGTAACCAAAACCGCCCCCTCAAGCGGCGGCTACGCTCATTACAGCGACGGAAAGCTCACGCTCAACAACTATAAATATAACGGCGACGGCGGCGAATATATCTACGGCAGAGGCTCGGGGCTCGATATACCCTGCGACGCGATCCTTTATTCCTATACCGATCTCGAAATCGAATTTATCGGTGATTGCAGTCTTAAAGCCAAGTCCGAATATACCGAGGGCATCGTGATATACGGCAAGCTCGATATTTACGGCGATACGGATAAGGATAAGCTCGATATTTCGGCATACTACGGTATTCAGGTTATGAGCTACGGTCTGAACCGTCTTTGCTCGAACGCATCTCTCGAGCTTGGCGGCGGTATTATCAATATCAAGGGCGAATACGGCATTTCGGTGAGCGAGGCTTCTTCCTCGGGCAACGTGTTTGTCGAATTCGGCGATTGTGAGCTTAATATCGATGCCGAATACAACGCAATTTCGATATCTTCCGAAAATATGGCAAGCGTTCATTTCATCAATACGAAGCTTGACGTAAACGCGGGAAGTATGGGTGTCGACGTTGAATCGAAGCTCAGCAGTATCGATATAAAGGGCGCGGACGTTAAAATAAACGCCTACGTTGCAGGTATTATGGCGATAAGCTTAAGCAATATATTCGACCTTGAAATTAAGCCCGGCAGTGTGTACGTTTGCGATAGCCGCGTCGACGTTTCGGTTTCTCACTATTCCGCAGAGGACGGCTTTGCCACGATTATCGGTACTCTTAATCTCGATCCCGAGATGAACGTTATCTACGGCTCGCTCGAAAGCAAGCGCATCGTTATCGGAAGCGGCGAGATGAACGAAATCCTCGGCGACGTTAACAACGACGGCGTAATTAACCAGTACGATTATATCCTCGTTAAACGCCACCATTTTGAAACCCGTACCCTCACCGAAACCGAATTCACCCGCGCAGACGTCAATAAGGACGGTACAGTCAATCAGTACGATTACCTCCTCGTTGCTCGCCATTACTTCGGTACATACGTGATTCAGTAATTTTTAATTTGTTACGAGAGAGGACTTTTTGCAAAAAGTCCTCTCTCGTGCTCTCTCCCAAAAACTCTTGTGTTTAATTATTACTTGTGTGTCATTTTTGCATTAATGTTAAAGTTTTGGTTTAATAATTAAATATCGATACGAACCGTAGGGACCGGCGTCCTCGACGGTCCGCGGGGAGTAACGGTACGATTAAAATAACATATTGTTCCTTTGAGAAACAACAAGAATGTAGGGACCGGCAGGCGACGCACACCACGTAATGTCACCCTTCGCGAAGCGGTCTGTCATCCTGAGCGAAGCAAAACAGCCGTAAAGCTGTTTTGCGAAGTCGAACTTCCGCCTTAGCGGAAGCGAATTGCTTATGCAATTCGGGATATAAGCAACAATTAAACAATAAAAATAATAATACGAGAGAGGACTTTTTGATCTACCCCAAAAAATCTTTGATTTTTCGGGGACCCCATTAAGTCCTCT
>JAZTXJ010000035.1:0-26204 GCA_045636285.1 Eubacteriales bacterium | reverse complement strand
CACATAGCATCGGTACCTGCGGAGATACCGCCGTCGAGTACATAGGAGTCCTTGGGACGGGGGTTGAACGAGGTGTAGATAGAAGCGTAGTTATGAACGGGACCGCCGTAGTTGATGTTGATCTTTGCCAAGGAGTCGCCTTCTTCGATAACCGCGAGATATGCGATTTCGAGAGGAACGTCTACTTCGATGGTTTCGGTAACAACGTTACCTTCTTCATCATATACGGGTTCGCCGGTTTCGGGGTCGATCTTTTCGACAACCTCTTCCCTCTTGCTGTCCTTTTCAACACGCTGATATACACCGAATACAGGAAGTCTGGAAACTTCTCTGTTCTGACCGGTAATGGTGTGATAAGCGTAGTCCTGACCGTAGAGGCTGTTCGCATTGGTGAACTGCGAAGAGAGGTCGGAGAAATCGATCAAAGAGCCGGAGCCATCGGGCGAGAACATATAACCGGAGTTATTAACGTCGCCCGCGCCGCCGTACGGAAGAATAAGTACGTCGGAAAGCTTGTATACGGAAGAGTCAAAACGGATATTACCCGAATTGATACGAATGGTGATTTCCTCGCCGTCAACACGGTATTCAAGCGCGAGCTTGAAGAGCGGAGGAACGTCATCGCTCGAAACGTACTCGGTTTCAGCATGGTCTGCTTCGAGAGTTTCGTAGTCGTAGTTGGTGTAGCTCTTAACGAGCTTTTCAAGTCTTAAAAGTTCCTGAGTGGAAATGGTAGGTTCACATACGTATACTGCGAACTGCTTGGTGATAGGATAATCGGATTCCATTTCCTTTTTGGTCTTTTCGGAAAGGGTGTTGTCGTTAAGATCCTTAAGGGTGTAGAACGCCATAAGAGTCTTAGCATCTCTCGCGGAGGTGGAGTTTTCGTTCACCTGATCACGAAGAGCTTCGAGCTTTTCTCTCTTGATAAGACGAGGAACGAGGTAGATAACTTCTTCACGACCGATGGTGTATTCTACACGAACGCCGCCGCGGATATTTTTAACAATAATCTGCTGGTTGGAAGCGCCATCTGCGAAAGAGCTCATCTGGGAGTCTTTATCGTTTTCGGAATACTTAATAATGATCTGAGAGAGAAGCTTTTCCTTTTCGGAAGCATCTGCGGTCTTTTCCTGACCGATAGCCTTTGCAGCACCCGCATTGTAGGGGTTGGTGCAATAGAATGCGCTGTATTCGGGAATTTCGCCGGATTCGATAATAGCATCCTTGGTAAGAGTTTTATCTTTAAGTACAAGGAAGATAAATTCGCCGGTGAGAGAATCGCCGTAGAATGCATAGCCGTCGATTACACTGTAAAGCTGCATAGGTTCGATTTCGCCGCTGCCGTGGATTCTTTCCTTAACAGAGGCAAAGCCGGTGCTGGTATAAGCGGGCTGCTTCTTTTCCTTCCAGATGTCTTCCCATTCCATTTCGGATTCTTCAGTGGAAGAATCTTCTGCGAGAACAGAAAGGCAGCTGAAAGAGCCAAGCAGCATAAATGCGCACAAAGAGAGTGCAAGCAATCTGATAAATTTATTTTTCATAATTATTTACACTCCTTTCTACGACCATCTGTACGACAGCTCGATATAAATATTATAGAAGAATGTGAATACCTTCGCAACGAGCGTCGAGAACAAGCCTGCGATAAAGATAATGAACGCAACACCGATAATCGAAACGATAGCGGTGATAAAGTTCTTACCGAGAGTATAGTCGTGCGTTACCATCATGCCGAAGAATACGAGCATTGCGAACCAGATGAACGCAAAGCTAACCATCATATCGTAGATCGCCAATTCGGAAGCGGTCATAACGTTGGTAAGCATAACGCCGGGGATAATGAGCATGGGCAGAGGAACGAGAGAATAGCAGGTTGCTATATAAACGTCCTTGAAGCTGCCTTCGCCTTCGAACAGGGTGGTGATACACCAGTTAGGGCCAACCCAAAGCATTACGGGAGATACGATAGAGATGATCGCCATGAAGTAGCTCATGCCGCCGCCCTGCGGGTTCTTAAGATAGCTGAGACCAACCGACTGATATACGAACGTGATTGCCGCTACTGCAAGCCAGAAGGTTGCGCCGCGAACAGAACCGCGTTTTTCGTGCTTAAGATCCCAGAAACCGTCGAACGGGTGGAAGATTATATGGAAACCATAAAGGATTTCTTCGCCAAAGCTGCGTTTTTCTTTGATCTTCTGTCCTTTCTTGTTAACCTTGTTGGCAAACTTGAAGAACTTCATCATACCGAAAATCACAACAAAGAGAACGAGAGGAATTACCCAGAGGTACTGTTCCATCCATTCCTTACGGTAAGCCTGATAAGCTTCGGAATAGTCTTCGGTGTTGTACGCGAGTCTAAAATACTTCATTGCCTGAACGTATTCACCGTCGCGGTACAAGCTCTGTGCGATACCGATATATGCGGTATCGTAGTTATTGTTACGCTGAAGAATGTTGATATAGTAATCAACAGCTCTTTCGTACTGTTTGTCTTCTGTGTTCTGAATTGCTTCAGCAAGAAGATCGCCGTAACCGGTACGCTTATAAACGGTAATAGAGTTGTTCGCTCTGTCGAGAAGGAGCATATTAGTGCCCTGATAATCGATAGCAACGAGGTTCTGGATATTACCGAGCTGGTTACCCTTATCGCCGAATGCGTAAAGGAGGTTACCGTTGGAGTCGTAGGTAAATACTTTACTTCTCTTCTGGTCGATTATACTCCAAGTGTTGTTCGGGCCGAGTGCAACGTCAAGCACTGCAGAGGGACCGGAAACGGAGAATTCGGTGGTAGCTGCGCCACGGAAGTTGATTTCGCCGCTGGGGGGCCAGAAGCCGTTTCTTACCATAACGTCGGAGCCGTTGGGGTTGAGCTTCTTAACAGGAGCGTAGTCGCCGCTCTTGCTTCTGCCGGTAATTGCACCGGCCATCGAGGTTTCTTCGATAGAGTTGGTGGTTACGTAGATAAAGCCGTCTTTATCGATACAGATGTTATTAAATTCGGTAGCAACGACCTTTTCACTTGCCGCGAGCTGTTCTGCGGTCTTGAAGAGTCTCAAGAAATATTCAAGAGCGTTATAGGTAACCTTCTGGGGACCGATAAAGCCGTTGAACGAACCGTCACGGTTAAGAGAAATTACACCGTAGTTGGTGGTAGCCGAAACAACGTAGATTCTGCCTGCCTTGTCAACTGCGACTGCAACGGGCTGATAAACGCTGTTTTCGGGAAGTACTTCACTTGCGGGTTCGGGAACGATATCAACGAAATTACCGAGCTTATCGAATACGACGATACGGGAGTTACCGGTATCTGCTACGAAAATTTCATCTTCGTTTACGAAAAGACCGCTGGGAGTATTGAGAGCATCGGGTACACCGAACTTGTTGGTAAAGGTATCGATAACAAGACGAACGTTGAATTCTTCATCGGTTACGATAACCTGGTTTGCATCGGTGTTTGCGATGTAGATGTGGTTAAGTTCATCTACGAAAATATCTTTCGGACCCTTGAGGGCGATTGTCGAAGCGATAGAGCTATACAAAAGCTTTGCGTTATCGCTTGCACCGCCTTCGGCGGAAAGAGAGTTAACAAGTGTTCTGGTATCAACAACCTTAACGGGAGTATACGCATCGGGGCTCATCTGCATTTTGCCGTCGTAGTCGTACGTATAGGTGGTGTAAGGTGTGATAGCGCTTGCGGAGATCGTGCCAATAAGCATTATCAGAGCGATACCGATAAGCAACACTTTTGTGATTTTGCTTTTCATACACTTTCCCCCTTTTAGTCTTTCATACCCGAAGCAGACATTGTGGTAATAACGTTGCTCTGGGTGATGACGAATACGGTGATCGGAACGATCATCATTACAACTGTTGCTGCAGCCGATACACCGGAACGTGCGATACCCGAGGTAACGAGCTGGCTGATTGCGTAGTTAAAGGTCTTGAGCTGTTCGCTGTAAATATAAAGGCTGGCACCCATATTCCAAAGATCTTTAAATACGAAGATTATAAGTGTGATCCACGCAGGTTTAACCATCGGCATTGCGATCTTCCAGAAGATGAGGTTTTCGCCCGCACCGACAAGACGCGCACTATCAAGTACCGAATCGTTAACCGAGGTTTCCATAAACTGCTTCATAAGGTAAAGACCGAAGGTGTAGCAGAAGGAAGGAACGATTACTGCGAAGTAGCTGTCTACCCAACCGAGAGCAGACATGGTGATGAAGTTTGTGATACCCGTTACAGTGGAGTTGAACATGAGGGAGTACACAACCATCGAGAAGAGGAACTTTCTTCCGGGGAACTTGATCTTTGCAAGTGCATAAGCTGCATAGGAAGCAAAGATAACGTTACCGAAGGTACCGCAGAACGAGATGAACACGGTGTTGAATATGTATCTCGAGAAGGGTACCCAGGATTCATTCATAAGCTTGAACAAGTCCTGATAGTTCTTAGTGGTAGGATTAACCACGATGAATCGCGGCGGGAATACGAAGAGTTCGTCGAGAGGCTTCAAGGACTGGCAGATAGCATATACCATCGGCAAAACCATGATGAAAGCTACGATACCGAGCATTATGAAGATACCGATATCGCCGCCCTTGGAACGGTTAACCGAGCGCTGGAACTGCGGCTTGTTTGCTAACCTCTTATTGCGGTAGCGAACGTATTTTGCTTTAACATCTTGGAAAGACATATTACGTACCTACCTTTCTGAGCATCTTGGTTACGAGCATATTCGCACCGATCATGAGGAAGAAGAGTATCGTCGCAATAGCGGACGCGTAACCCATTTCGAAACGTGAGTTACCATAGTCTTCCAAGTGGTGCATTATGGTGTGAGCGCAGTAGTTCGGGCTGGGGAAGCCTACGAGTGCGGTAATAACAGCACCGAAGCCGAACGAACCGGTGATCGCAAGGATCGCACCGAGCATCATCTGAGGACGCATTGTCGGCAAGGTGATATACCAAAGCTCCTGCCAACGGTTTTTAACACCGTCAACCGCGCCTGCTTCGTAAAGGCTCTTATCAACAACCTGGAAACCTGCGATAAAGGTAAGGAACGAAGTACCGAGAGAGGTCCAGAGTGCAACTGCAACTATAAGCGGGAAAATATACTTTTCATCAGAGAACCAAAGTACCGGTTCGGTAAGAAGACCAAGCTTCATACCCCACGCATTAACGTAACCGTATTGGTCGGAAGAGAAGAATATCGTCCAGATAAGGTATACCTGACCGGAGATCGAAGGAGCATAGAAGAACAAGGTCATAATAGCTCTGATCTTGGGACGGAGTTCGTTGATAAACCACGCAAAGAGCATGGAAAGGAGATAAGAACCGGGGCCGGTAATCATCGAAAACTTGAAGGTATTGATGATAGCGGTCATAAAGATATCGTCATCAAGGAGAAGTCTCATGTAGTTATCCATGAAAACGAAATCAGGGAATTCGAGAAGGTTAAACGTGGTAAAGCTGAGGAGGAAGGAGAGCAAAACGGGTGCAACGGTAAACACGAAGAAGAGGATAAAGAACGGAAGTGCCATGAAATAGCCGGCTTTATTCTTCTTCATTTCGTTAAGCGTCCACTTGAACCGCGACATATCGGTTCTTATGACTGCCTTTTCTTTAGCCATTATTTAGTTCCTCCTTTCGTCCCATTCGGGATATTTGTTCTTAACTTCGTCGAGCATTTCCTTGATCGAATCAGAGGTCGGCAAGCCGAATTCTTCTCTCTTTCTGGTAAGCTCTACGTTAATATCGGTGATATAAGACTGCATTTCTTCGATAGGCTCTGCATCGTTGTTAACAACGTCGAGGTAAGCGAAGCCGGTGTAACGGCCGATAATATAGCTACCGGGGAATTCAGGAGTACAGGTAACTGCGCTGAACTGCGAGAAGAGGTTGTTATATTCTTCGCTCGACCAAGCCATGTTGGAAAGTGCATTAATATTAGATGTAGGCTGTTTTGCGGAAGGACCAAGCAATGCAACCATTTCGTTACCGTATGCGCTCTGTACGTCTGCGCCGAGATACCACTGCATGAATGCCCAAGCACCGAATGCGGTAGCTTCTTCTTCGCTTACGGAGTTCATCATAATAACGGTGGAGATACCGCCGATGGTAACGTTGTTGATTTCCTGAGTAAGAGGATCAAGCGTACCGGGAAGCGGAGTGAATTCCCAAAGACCGTTAATTTCGGGAGCGAATACGATAAGAGTGTTATAAGAGGAGTAGTCGGAAATCGCAAGGGGCATTTCGCCGGAACGGAAACGGTTTGCGAAGTCGTATACCTTCGGGAAGCTGTACATCGTGAAGAGTTCGCAGCAATCCTTGAAGGTAGCAAGAGAAATATCGGAATCGAGGTTGATTGTCATACCGTCGGTCTTGGGTATGAGCTTACCTTCATCATTAATATATGTAACGCCGTTTTCTACAAGCTTCTTATCGAGCTCAGCAAGCTGTTCGTCGGTGATGCTATCGTAATCTCCTTCGTAATAATATCTACGGAAGATTTCGAGATAGTAGTCATAATCGCCCTGATCGTAAAGGGGTTCATCCTGCTGATACATCATGATCATAGATCCGCCTGTACCGGTCGGGAAACCTATATCGAGGGAGTTGGACTGCAAGGAGTAGATAATATCGTAGAAGTCATCCCAGGTGTTGGGAACTTCGATACCGAGTTCAACGAAGATATCCTTACGGTAGAACATCATCGAGAAGGACATCGTCATAGGCAAGCCGTAGGTTTCGCCGTAAAGGGTTACGGGAACGAGAGCCTGATCTGCGAACCAGCTGGTTACTTCGCCGAAGTTCTTAACGGTGCCTGCTTCGATAAGACGGTTGAATGCGGGATACTTATATTCACCGTTGCCATCCTTCTCATTCCAAACGGAATTTTTGAGATCGGTGAAGTCGTAACCGATAGTGGTGTTGCCGCCCTTATGGTTAAGCGAAAGAACCGCGGAACGAATAGCGTAGTTAACAGGGTCGCCCTGACCTGCGCCGAGATATACGTCGGGGCCGGTACCTGCGAGAGTTGCGGGAAGAAGCGTGCCGCCTGCAACGAGCTTAATGTCAACCGCTATGCCTTCATAGTTGGGAGTGAAGTTATCGTCAACGAGAGATCTGAGGATCTGAGCCTGGTCACGCGAGGTAGCGGTCCAAACTTCAACGCTGACGTCGGTAGCACTTCCCTCTTCGCCGGTAGAACCGAGCGAGTTATAATCGCTGAAGAAGGACATATAGAACTTCTGGATTTCGTACCAGAGACCGCCGAAGAAGCCTGCTTCTGCTTTAGGAGCTTCTGCTTCTACTGCCTGAACAACGATATAGTCGATATCGAGGGGCTGGTTCTGGGTATTGGAAAGCCAAGTACCGAGAGTAGCGGTGTAGTCCTTAAGAGTCTTCATCTGCGAAGCAACGGTCTGGGGATATGTACCCATACGTTCACAGGTAAGAGCAACACGGTCAAGAGTCGAGGAGTGTTCACCCTTTTCACCGGTAAGCTCGGTAAGAAGGTTAGATACTCTGTAAAGGTTTTCGGATTCGGTCTTCAAGCCCTTAAGAACGTCGGGGATGAGCTTATCGAAACCGTAGTCACGATATTCATCGGCTTCGGGACCGGTGATCATGAGTATCTTACGATAGTATCCGTTAATCGCGCCGAGAGAGTTTTCAACGGTGCTGAGGATTTCGGACATATCGCCGAGTACAACTTCGAATCTGATTTTATTTACGCCTTCCTTAAGATAGAACTTAAAGTTGGTGTTACCGTCGTTAAGAGGCTTGGTCTGCCATTCGGAGGAATACGGGAAACGAAGGTTGCCCGCTTCTGCGAAGGGAAGCTCTCCATTAATATATATCTTACGCGATACGTAAATACCGGAATAGAAGTTCTGCTGGCTTCTGGGTATAATAGAATAGAAGCCTTCTTCGGGAACAACTATTTCCCATTCGATCCACTGACCTACGTACTGCCACTTATCGCCGCCGATTTCGTTAAGACGGATAAGAGCAGAATCCTGAGGTTCGGAATAGCTCGACGATCTGTCGTTAAGAGAGTAGATCGTGTTGCCGGAGGTGGTGATGGGATATTCAGCCTGAACCTTAAAGCTTTCAGCGCCGGTATAATCCTTCTTGTCGGAGTACTTGGAAAGATAGTTCTCGTAAGAAATAGTTTCTTCAACTGCGACAAGCTTAACACTCTTGATAGCAAGAGGTTCTCTTACAGACTGAAGGCTGATAGTGTGTTCTACGCCGCCTTCAAAGAAGAAGGTAAGAGGTTCTGCATAATAACCGGTAGAGTCGCGAAGATCCTTTTCAACCCAAGTAGCAACAAGCTGCTTATCGGGCTTAAGCTCGTTACCGTTGAAGTCCTGAAGAAAAGGTCTTTCACTGTCGGCAACCATGTTCTTCTGATCACGAACAAATTCGATGAACTTGTCGTCAACCGAAAGATAGGTCTTCTTGGTGCCGTCGGCATTGTAGGTTACTTTGCCGTTTTCGTCGAGCACGTAATATACGTCAGCCCAAACCTTTTCGAATTCAATCGAACGTGCTTCCTTGTAAGGAACAACGCCGTCGATCAGAATGTAGCGTTCTGCAGCTGCAGATTTCGCAACAAGGTGATCGCCTTCGTCAAAGTCACCGGTGTAATATTCAATGCTGATGTTGTAGCGAACGTCTTTTTCGGGCTTGAAAGTCCAAGTAATAACGCTGTTGTCGCCACAAATTACGACCGGACCGTTATATCCGCCGAGCGAATCGAGAGTTTTGATAGAACCCGTGGAATAAAGGGTTTTATCATCCTTTTCGATTGTTTCGGGCGCAGTAATGTAGTTCTGAATATCGATATCGATAACTTCAGAACCCATCGGTACGTTGCCGTAAACATAACGGTATTCATCGTACGTTGTTGCCGTAAGATAACTTTCGACATCATCGAGCGATGTACGGTAGAGCGATTCAGAACCGCCGAAGTAGTCGCCAAGAGCAGACGCATTCATGCCACAGATGCTTGTGAAAAGCATTGCAACAAGCAAGGCACAAACGCATACGCTTCTGGTCTTTCTCCTGTTTCCAAACATATGATTTCCTCCTACGAAGAGTGCTTAATGGTAGAAGTGCATAGTTACACCTCTATATTTTTATGTATAAAATAATATCACAAGGTACTGTTTTTGTCAAGTGTGCATATAAAACAGCTCTCGAAATAATGCATTTTAAACACAACCAATATTTTGTTTCGATTTTTTTAACAACATTTATTTTTCTTCAAAAGTATTCCTAAAATTCAACAAATGAAATTATCAAATACAAACATTAATTTATATATATTCGCCCAAAAGAAAACTTTCTCAAAAAAGCGCCTATTTATCGGTGTTTTCGGTTATTCGAAAACGCGATTTTCAAAACAGTTATATATTTTGTTAAATCTTAACATCGAACAAAATTTATAACCGGACGCCCCGCCGCACAATCAGTAACTTCCCTGCCTATTCGAAACGCCATTTTGCGACATTTTTTATTGTGCATATAGCACATATATTTACCCTATTTTTTTGTTGTGCACAAAACATTTGTTCTTGCTTTATTCAAAATAAAGTAAAAAGCGAGTGCAAAAAAGCACCCGCTTTATTGATATTTTACAAAGATCAAGCTGTGATTTTGACCGTAACAACGAATCCTTTGTCACCGTCGCCGGAAACGGTATAGGAATACTCATCGCCGACAGGTACGTCAACGTAAGTGGTTCCGCCGGTTCCCTCTGCAGGAACGTAATAAATAACGTAAACGGTGTTAAGCTCGAGCTCGCTTTCGTATTCGATAACCTTATAGGTTCTGATTCTGTCAATATATTCTTCCAAAGAAAGCATATAATGATTCATATACATACTGTGTGCAAGTCCGACGTAACGGTATACCGTATTATCGACAGAATGACCGGTATAGTTTTCCTTATCACGCGGATAACGCTGAATCACGCCAAAGCGGTACGCCTGTTCGCGCAGAAACGAAAATTCACTGTCGGAGAATTTATAGGCAGAATTGTATATAGAAAACTGAACCGAATATCCGGTTACGAGATCAATAGTAGGTTCGGAAGCAGACACAGCACCCGAAGCGGTATAGCCCTTATTGATAATAAGACCGTTCTTCGGAACCTGTTCATAGAACGAAACAATGAACTGATCTATGTTAGCAATCGCTTCTTCATACATAACCAACGACATATTCGATAAGCCGTAAATGTTGGGAGTTTTCACCTGCCCGATATTAACGACCTTCGATTCATCTATCGCAGGATAGGTTTTATTGTTTTCGTTAATTATCGCCAAGGGACCGTCTGTTACGGAAGAATTGGAAAAAGGCTTTCTTTCGAATTGAATTTTATCGAAATAATCGTATTCATCTTCTTCGAAAACGATTTCAGAGGACTCTTCCTGCGAATATTCGGACGATTCTTCGGACACTTCGACAGATTCCTCCGATTCGGTATTCGGTTCGGAGAATTTGCTCAAAGCAGCCGCAAACGAGCCAAACATAATAACAGCCGCCAAACAGCCGCAAATTATCAAAAACAATTTATTATTGGAGCTTTCGGGTTTCATATTTTGCATAATCAACCTCCTATTTCTAAAACGTGTGGGCGAAAAATCGCCCACTCGGATTCAGATAATGCTTAAATTAAAGTTCAGCCTTCTTCTTGAGAGCCGCGTACTTATCCTTAGCCTGCTGTTCAGCAGCACCAAAGAGCGAGCTTGCTCTTTCGGGGAATGCCTTTTCAAGAGAGCTGTATCTGGTTTCGCTCTTGATGAAGTCAAGGTAGGAAGCGGTGGGTTCCTTGCTATCAAGAATGAAGGGGTTCTTGCCTTCTGCAACGAGTTCGGGGTTGTAACGGAAGTTGAACCAGTAACCCGAAGCAACAGCAGCCTTGGTTTCGAGCATCGAGGTGCCGAGACCCTTCTTGATGCCGTGGTTGATACAAGGAGCGTAACCGATGATAAGGGACGGACCCTTGTACTTTTCAGCTTCGGTTATTGCCTTGATACACTGATTGTAGTCAGCACCCATAGCGATCTGAGCAACGTATACGTAACCGTAGGACATTGCGATAGCCGCAAGATCCTTCTTCTTCATGGTCTTACCGGCTGCGGCAAACTTAGCGGTAGAGCCGGTAGGAGTAGATTTGGAAGCCTGTCCGCCGGTGTTGGAGTAAACTTCGGTATCGAATACGAAGATATTGATGTCTTCGCCGGAAGCGAGTGCGTGGTCGAGACCGCCGAAGCCGATATCGTATGCCCAGCCGTCGCCACCGAAGATCCACATAGACTTCTTGGTGAGAAGATCAGCGTCTGCAATAACAGCCTTGCTGAGTTCGCAGCTGCAACCGGAAGCCTTGCAAGCTTCGAGAAGCTTAGCGCCTGCAGTCTTGGAGATTGCAGCGTCATCCATACCTTCGAGCCATTCCTTAGCAGCAGCCTTGATTTCTTCGGTTGCGCATTCAGCTTCGAGGATCTTGGATACGGTTTCTGCAAGTCTTGCTCTGCGCGCGTTCATAGCGGTAGCCATACCGATACCGAATTCCGCGTTATCTTCGAAGAGTGAGTTAGCCCAAGCGGGACCGTGACCGTCCTTGTTAACGGTGTAAGGCATAGAGGGAGCAGAGCCACCCCAGATGGACGAACAGCCGGTTGCGTTTGCAATAAACATTCTGTCGCCGTAAAGCTGGGTGATAAGCTTTGCGTAAGGAGTTTCGCCACAGCCTGCACATGCGCCCGAGAACTCGAGGAGAGGGTGTTTGAACTGAGAACCCTTAACGGTTTCAGGCTTGAACTTAGCGAGAACTTCGGGGTTATCGCAGTATTTGTAGCTTGCATCGAATTCAGCCTGATACTTCATCTGGCCTTCGATAGGAGCCATGGTAAGAGCCTTTTCGCCCTTCTTGCCGGGACAGATCTGAACACAGCTCTGGCAACCAAGGCAGTCGAGAGCGGAAACAGTCATACCGAACTTATATCCGGGCATACCGGTCATAGCGGCAAGCTTGAATTCGGGATGTTCAGCAGCTTCTGCATCGGTAAGTGCGATAGGTCTGATAGCCGCGTGAGGACATACGTATGCACAGAAGTTACACTGGATACAGTTATCGTGGTTCCAGTTAGGAACGTCAACTGCAACACCGCGCTTTTCGTATGCGGCAGTACCCTGCGGGAAGGTACCGTCAGCATCCTTGTGGAATACCGAAACGGGAAGATCGTCACCCTTCTGAGCGTTAACGGGTTCGAGAACGTTCTTAACGAAGTTTACAACCTCTTCTCTGCCTTCGAGATTCTTTTCGCATACGCAAGCATCAACAGCTTCTGCCCAGCTTGCGGGTACTTCGATCTTGGTGTATGCGTTTGCACCTGCATCGATAGCGGCATAGTTCATGTTAACTATGTCTTCGCCCTTCTTAGCAAAGCTCTTGTATGCAGCCTTCTTCATATAATCAATAGCTTCTGCGGAAGGAATGATGTTAGCGAGCGAGAAGAATGCACTCTGAAGAACGGTATTGGTTCTGTTGCCGAGACCGATATTACGAGCGATGGTAATAGCGTCGATGGTGTAGAAGTTTACGTTCTTCTTTGCGATATCTCTCTTAACCTTTGCGGGAAGCTTTTCTTCGAGCTCTTCGGGAGTCCACTGGCAGTTAAGAAGGAAGGTACCGCCTTCAGCGATGTCGCCGGTGATGTCATATCTTTCTATATAGGAAGGATTATGGCAAGCAACGAAGTTAGCGTGAGATACGTAGTAGGTCGATCTGATGGGGGTATCACCGAAACGAAGGTGCGAAATGGTTATACCGCCGGACTTCTTACTGTCGTATGCAAAGTACGCCTGAATGTATTTGTCGGTATGGTCACCGATGATCTTGATAGAGTTCTTGTTAGCACCAACGGTACCGTCGGAGCCAAGACCCCAGAACTTACAGGAAACGATACCTTCGCCTGCAGTGTTGGGAGCTTCTTCCATAGGAAGCGAAAGGTTGGTAACGTCGTCGTTGATACCAACGGTAAAGCCGTCGATGGGCTTTTCTGCATCGAGGTTGTTGTAAACCGCGAATACGCATGCGGGAGTAGTATCCTTGGAGCCGAGACCGTATCTACCGCCTACGATGAGAGCAGATTCGAACTTGGTGCCGCGAACAGCGTTAACAACGTCGAGGAACAAGGGCTCTGCGCCTGCGCCGGGTTCCTTGGTTCTGTCCATAACTGCAATCTTCTTGCAGGTTTCGGGGATAGCTTCAAGAAGCTTAGCTTTAACGAAGGGACGGTAAAGTCTTACCTTGATAAGACCAACCTTGCCGCCGTGAGCGTTGATATAGTCAACGGTTTCTTCAATAGTATCGCATACGGAGCCCATTGCGATGATAACCTTTTCAGCATCGGGTGCACCGTAGTAGTTGAAGAGCTTGTAATCGGTTCCTGCTTTTTCGTTGACCTTTTCCATATACTTTTCAACGATTGCGGGAACAGCATCATAGTAGGTGTTGCAGGCTTCTCTTGCCTGGAAGAAGATATCGGGGTTCTGTGCGGTACCGCGAAGAACGGGATGTTCGGGGTTGAGAGCTCTTTCTCTGAACGCCTTTACTGCATCCCAGTTGCACATTTCGGAAAGATCGTTGTAATCCCAAACTTCAACCTTCTGAATTTCGTGAGAGGTACGGAAGCCGTCGAAGTAGTGAAGGAAAGGAACTCTGCCTTCGATCGCCGCGAGGTGAGCAACAGCACCGAGGTCCATAACTTCCTGAACGTTACCTGCACAAAGCATAGCAAAGCCGGTCTGACGGCAAGCCATAACGTCGGAGTGATCGCCGAAAATGTTAAGTGCGTGAGAAGCTACGCAACGAGCGGATACGTGTATAACACCGGGGAGAAGTGCGCCCGCGATCTTATACATGTTGGGAATCATAAGAAGAAGACCCTGAGAAGCGGTATAGGTGGTGGTAAGAGCACCTGCCGCGAGAGAGCCGTGTACGGTACCGGAAGCACCGCCTTCGGACTGCATTTCAACAACCTTTACGGTCTGACCGAAAATATTCTTTCTGCCTTCAGCAGACCACTGATCGGTTACTTCTGCCATAGGAGAAGAAGGAGTGATAGGATAGATACCGGCAACTTCGGTAAACGCATACGATACGTGCGCCGCCGCTGTGTTACCGTCCATTGACAATTTTTTTCTTGTCGACATTATGTAGTTTCCTCCTGAAATTATTTCATACGAAGTAATTATATCACTTTTTTTCAAAAAGTAAATAGAATTTAGCAATTTTTCGCCCAATTAACGCTTCCTTTTTTTGTTTTTTCATTATTTTTTGTTATGAAAGGTAATTTTAGCGAGTTTTTTCGTTAAAATCGGCAAATCTTATTGAAAACGAAATAAATATGTGGTAATATATATTAATAATATTGAAACGATATGGGAGATGCGTTATGTCGATAAGCACAATTTATTCCGCCGCAATACGCGGTATAGACGGTTTAATCGTTACGGTTGAATCGACGAACGTATACAGCAACAAGCCTAGGCTTGATATTATCGGTCTTCCCGACACGGCGATCCGCGAATCCGAGGGCCGTGTTCGCTCCGCCGCGCGAGCCTGCGATCTTCCTCTTAAAAAGGGAATCCTTACAGTTAACCTCGCACCCGCGGACATTAAAAAGGAAGGTACCGTTTACGATCTCCCCATTCTACTTTCGCTTCTTGACTTAAACGGGCTTGACAGAGTCGATTTTTCGGAATGCTGTTTCCTCGGCGAGCTTTCTCTTTCGGGCGAATTACGTCCGATACGCGGCGTATTGCCTATGGCTGTCGCGGCGCGCGATGCAGGCTTCAAGCATCTTTTCGTTCCCTCCGATAACGCCTGCGAAGCATCTGCGGCATACGGCATTACCGTATATCCCGTTAAAAACGCAACCCAGCTTATCGAGCATTTTCTTTCAAGAAAGCGTATAATCCCCATCACCTTCGATAAAGACGATTTCTTTTCGGTAACGGGCGGCACCCTGCTCGATTTTTCCGACGTTAAGGGTCAGGAGGGCGCAAAGAAAGCGCTTGAGGTTGCCGCCGCAGGCGAGCATAACATTCTTATGATCGGCCCGCCCGGCACGGGTAAAAGTATGCTTGCCTCGAGAGTTCCTTATATACTTCCTCCGATCACGCTTGAAGAATCTATCGAAACCTCAAAAATTTACTCTATCGCAGGGCTTAATGCCGAGCTGACTCCCCTTCTCTCTCACAGACCGTTCAGATCGCCTCACCATTCGCTTTCCGCGGCGGCGCTTATCGGCGGCGGTACAAATCCGCGTCCCGGTGAAATATCGCTTGCAAATAACGGCGTTCTGTTTTTGGACGAATTCCCCGAATTCGATAAGCACAGCTGTGAGGTTTTACGTCAGCCGATCGAGGAACGCAACGTAACGATCACGCGTGTAAACGCATCTGTAAATTACCCGTGCTCGTTTATGCTGATTTGTGCAATGAACCCCTGCAAATGCGGATTTTTCGGACACCCGACAAAAGCCTGCACTTGCACACCGCAATCGCGCAGAAATTATCTTTCGATGATTTCCGGTCCGATTCTCGACAGAATCGATATTCAGGTCGAGGTTAACGCGCTTGAATTTTCGGAGCTTGACACTATGGTAGCCGCCGAATCGAGCGACAAGATCAGAAGACGCGTCAGCCGTGCAAGAAATTTCGCAATGAGCCGCTTCGACGGTGAAAAGCTCCCCAACGGACAACCGCTTACCTGTAACGCAAGAATGCAACCCAAGCACGTCAGAAAATACTGCACCTTCGACGAAGGCGGACGCGAGGTATTGCAAATGGCTTACGAAAAGCTCGGATTATCCGCACGCGGATACGACAGAATTCTTAAGGTCGCACGAACGGTAGCCGACTTTGACGAAAGCAATATTATCAAAAAGGAACACGTCGCTTGCGCGGTACATTTGCGCAGTCTTGACAGAAAATATTTCAATAACTGATATTTTGTATGTTTACATAATTTTTTCACAAATTCGCACAGAATTGTGGAAAAGTGTGTGGAAAAGTTACCGTTTCCACTTGTTGCAGTGCTTTTAGTGCGCTTATTTTTCCACATTTGCACAAAAGGCATGTGGAAAAACCCCTAACGAATAACGTAATTATTTTCAGAAAAGAGCATAGTATGGATTATCAAGGCAATTATTTCCCCGAAGAACAGGACGAAAACGAATCGAAAACCTACCGGGTGGTAAAGGGCATTTTCAAATGGACCTTATACGGTATATCGTTCGTTATATACGGTATCGTTCTCTTTTTAATGTTCATAAACCGCGACAGCAAGATTCTCGAAAAGAATTATATGGGTGAGCTTGCGGTTTTCGAAGGTGTCGACACCGACGATCTTGAGCTTTATCGTATAAATACAAGAATTTTTATGAACGACGACGGTTCCCTGCAGCTCCACAACGTCGATTATTCCGATGAATACAACGTTATAGAGCTCGGCATTAAATTCAACGCCAAAAAGCTAACCGACGAAAAATATACCGATTCGCTCGATTACGTTCTCGAGGACAGCAACGGTAACAATTACAAAATGGTGAATATCGTTACCGACAGCGGCGGCAGATACGGATATGCTCGAGTTTGCTTCGAAGGTCCGAAAATCAATCTCGATTCGAACGATCTCCGCTTCAACAACAGACTGTACGGTTCGGCAAAACCCGCTTTCTTTATAGCAGACACCGAAATTATCAGAGATAAAACGAAATTTACTCTTTCGGTATACCGCAAATCGGATAACGAGCTTATTTACAAATTCGATTTGTACGATACCTCCACCACGTTCAACCATACTGATTACAACGATTGATTCGGAGGCGCACAATGAACGAAAGCAATATAAACATCAAAGCGAAAAACAGTAATATGCTTATTCAGGGCATTGTTTTTCTTGTGATGACAGTCATATCGCTGTTGATTGCCTTGATGCCCTATCTTTCCGAAGACGCAATGAAGATTTCGACAGTATTTTTCATTGTCGGCGGAGTAATGACCGCGATTTTCATTACGCTGTTCGTAGTTCTTCTTTATAAGGAATGCAAGCCGAGCAATGCTTTGATACTTAATTCACGCGGTTTTATCGACACAAAAAACGTCGGTGACGATATTCTTATAGAATGGACTAACGTAGCAACGGTAAAGATTCTCGGCAAAAAGGATATGCCTTTTTTCGGTATAACACTTGAAAACAGCGATATTGTTCTCGCACAGATGAAGAAAAAAAACGCCGATGAAATGCGCGAAAATATCGAAGAAAATCTGCCCCATATATTAATTTCCCAAAAGGATATACGCACTCCCGTAAAGCAAGTAAACGATTTGTTTGTAAAGTTCGTGCGCGAAGCAAGAATTCTTTGTAACGAAGTTCCGAAGAAGACGAAAAACAACCCCTTTACAACCGATGACGTATTGCGAGCATTCGGAAAGCTTCCCAAGAACGAAGAAGAAAAAACCGAACCGAAGCCCGAACAAAGCAACGAAAACGTAAAGCCCGTTATCGAAGAAGCAAACGCGCCCAAGCAAACCGAGCAGGAAAGCAAAAAAGCGCCCGTTCAGAACGGTGACGACTTCTATTCCCTTCTTCAACAGAAGGTTAAAGACGAAGAAGCCGTAGCCGATACGAGCGAAGAAGTCGTTGTAGAATCAAGCGAAGTCGCAGAAGAAAAAACCGAAAGCACCGTAGCTTTTGACGATAGCAAAGACGAGCTTAACGAAGACGAAATTTCCGATGAAATGAAGGCAATTTTATCGCAAGCGAAGTCTTCCAAAATAGCAGAAATCGAAAAAATACTTAACGAAAAGGATTCTTCGAAAGCCGATTCAGAGGAATCCGAAATAAGCGAAACCGATGATTCCGAAGACGAAAATATCGAAATTTCACCCATGTTTAACGGCAAAAGCGTCGATCCTTCCTTAAACGAATCCGAAAGCATCGACGACGTTGAAATATCACTCTTCCCTTCTGCCGAAGAGGCTCCCGCAAAATCCAAAAAAGTAAAGCCCGTTCACGACGAAAAGACCGATACCAAGGAATTTATTCCCGATAACTTCACGTCCGAGGTAAGCGACGAGGATGATTCCGATTTTATCGTTCCCGACCCGATTGAATACAACGAAGAAGAATAAAAAAGCATAAAGAAAGCAGAGCCGCAACAGGCTCTGCTTTTTTAATTCAAAACTATTTGATTACAGCCTTTACAAACTTGTTCTTACCCTTGCTTACAACGAATTCGCCCTGTGCTTCGAACACCTTATTGGGATCGGTTACCTGTGCGCCGTCGATCTTTACGCCGCCGCCCTGAACAAGACGTCTTGCTTCGCTGTTGGAGGGTGCAAGAGCGGATTTGCTCAAAACCTCGATAAGTCTTACGCCGACTTCGAATTCCTTCGATTCGATATCTTCGGGAACACCGCCGCCCGCAACGCTCGCATATCTTGCAGCCGCAGGTGCAATAGCTTCGGCGCCGTGGTAAAGAGTAACGATCGCTTCTGCATAAAGCACGTGAGCTTTGCGAATATCGGTTTCGCAGAGAGATTTATACTTTTCTTCTTCGAGATCGGTAGTGAGATTAAAGTAGGTAAGAAGGAGGCTGTCGGGAACCTTCATGCACTTTTCGTACATAATTTCCGCAGGCTCATCGATACCGATGTAGTTATCGAGAGATTTGGACATTTTTTCCACACCGTCAAGACCGGGAAGCAACGGGAAGGTGATAACCTCCTGCGAGGTCTGTCCGTAATCCTTCTGAAGCTCTCTGCCTACGAGAAGGTTAAAGGTCTGGTCGTTACCGCCAACCTCTACGTCTGCTTCGAGAGCGACGCTGTCATAGCCCTGCATGAGCGGATAGAAAAGCTCGTGCATACCGATAGGACGCTTTTCGGCATAACGCTTAGCAAAATCATCTCTTTCGAGGATACGAGCGAGAGTGTATTTGCCTGCAAGAGAAAGAACGTCTTCGAAGGTCATTTTTCCGAGCCAATCTGAGTTATAAACAATGCGGGTCTTTTCTTTATCGAGAATTTTGATAACCTGTTCATAGTAGCTTACCGCATTTGCGCGGGTCTGTTCGAAGGTAAGAGGAACTCTCGTTTTGCTCTTGCCCGAGGGGTCGCCGATCATTGCAGTGAAATCGCCGATAACGAAAATGATTTCGTGACCGAGATCCTGAAGCATTCTGAGCTTACGAAGAACAACCGAGTGACCGAGGTGGAGGTCGGGACGGCTGGGGTCCGCGCCCATTTTGATTTTCAATTTCTTGCCGCTTTCGAGCTTTTCTTTAAGTCCTTCTGCGGAATATACGCTCAAAGCGTCGCGCATTATATTATCATAAACCTGTTGTACTGTCATTTTTTACCTCTTATCCAAAAGTGTATAGCTCGCTGTCGAGTGCAGGAACCGTCAAAATATCGAATTTTTCTATAACTTCTTTGTTAACCGTAACCTTATCGTAGAAGGACTGAACGTATTCGCTGAATGCATCGAACGCAAGCTGTTCTTCGATTTCGGTATAAATTTCCGCCGTAATATCCTTTTCGGTAAGCGAAAGCTTTCTTATAACGTAGGTTGCATCGCCGGGGAAATCCTTTTCGGCAAAAGCACCTTCTTCGATGCTCGAAACCATTTCAATAAAGGTAGCATAGGTGGTTTCGTTCTTATTGATAAGTGCGGGCTTCATGGGAAGATAATATGCTTTGTCCTTATCTTCTGCGGGGTATTCCTTAACTTCACCGCTCTGGAGCTTTGCAAGGAGTTCGAGTGCTTCGGCACGGATCTTCGCAGCGCTCATCGCCAAAACGGTTGCGTTCTTGTTGCCGCCTTCGGTCTTGCCGTCTTCCTTTACCTTACCCGTGAAATCCTCTTCGGTTTTTTCGAGCTTTTCGATAAGGTGATAACCGTATTCGGTTTCAACAAGTCTTACGTCGCCCACTGCCATTTCAAAGGATGCTTCTTCGAATGCCTTTACCATCTTACCCTTTGTGAAGACGTATTCGTAACCGCTGTCTTCGTTTTCGGATTTAAGATCGTCAAGTGTTTTTTCGCCGGAGGTTACCGAAGCAAGCGCCGCATCTGCCTTTGCTTTCTTTTCTTTGATTTTATCCTCGCTCAGCTTGTTACCGCTCTTATCGACGGTCATATAAAGGATATGACGAACCTTTACAAATTCGGTATCGAAATATGCCTTGATTTCATCATCGGTGTATTCGAAGGTATATTCTTCACCGGTGGAATAATCCGCATAAGCATAGAGTGCACCGTCGTAGCGGATATAATTTTCAAGGAAATTCTTATTAACGCTTTCCTTGGGAATAGCCGCAATGCCGCCGTCGCCGTATCTGTAATCGAAAATGAGCTCGTAATTGATATTAGCTCTCATATAGCGTTCGATAGAGGACTTTTTAATACCGAGCTTTGCAAGAGTAATCTCGAAAAGATCGGTTCCGCCGTATGCGAATTCCATATCGGAAATGTATTCGGAAATGGAATCGAGATCCTCCTGATCGGTAATTTCGATACCCGTATCGGCGCAGATCTGTTCAAAAATAAGCATCTGCTGCGAAAATTCTATCGCAACCTCTTCGATATACTGTGCAAGCGTAGTATCTTCGCTCATTTTGAGATCCAGAATATCTTTTTCTTCGTAATTTACGCCATACTGCGAGAAATAACTTTGATAATATTCGATCATCTGGCTTTTGAACATACTGAGTATATACATATAATCCTTTTCGGACAACGTATAATTACCGTAGCTCATAACGATTTCATCGCCATCGCCGGACGAAGATTGATTACTGCACGCCGAAAACGAAAACAGCATAACAACAGTCAGCAAAAGCGAAAGCAAACGAGTGAATTTTTTCATATTCTTCAACCTTTCAGAAATTCATACGGAACAGTATACTATATATTTTTCAATTTGTCTACTGATTTTTTGTTAATTTTAAATATCTTTCGATAATCTTTTCGCACATATCAAGACTTTTTTCGCCGTCACGCAGTTTATACGATATATGAGGCTTGCCTCCGAGCGAAATCATAACCGCACCCTTAAACGGAGCTTCCGAAGCAATTATAGCGCATTTTTCCATATTAATTGCGGGATTATAGAAGCTCAGCATGCGTTCTTTTTGCTCGACAGAGGTAAAATCAAGGCTCATCGCTATATTGCGGAGCTTTGAAATGCGTATAAGATTCATTATTTCATCGGGTATTTCGCCGAATCGGTCGTTGAGCTCGTCTATAAGATCGTCGCTGTCGTCCTCGTTGCATACGGCGGCAATCTTTTTATAAACGTCGATTCGAAGAGCAACCGAAGTGATATAATCCTCGGGGATAAAGGCATCAACCGCAATATCGATACTGCAGTTCTTTTCCGCCTTCGGAGGAATACCCTTTTCGGCATTGATCGCATCTTCAAGTATCTTGATATAAAGATCGTAACCGATCGCTTCGAGATGTCCGCTTTGCTCTGCGCCGAGAAGATTGCCCGCGCCTCGTATTTCGAGATCTCGCATCGCAATTTTGAAGCCCGAACCGAATTCGGTAAATTCTCTTATTGCCGCAAGACGCTTTTCTGCGGTTTCGTTCATTACGGTTCCCGAACGGTAGGTAAGATAAGCGTAAGCCTTTCTTGTTGAACGCCCTACTCTGCCTCTTATCTGGTGAAGCTGTGCAAGTCCCATACGGTCTGCATCTTCGATTATAAGAGTATTCGCGTTCGGAACGTTGACGCCCGATTCGATGATCGTTGTGCTGACAAGTATATCGATATTACCGTCAACCATATCCGACCACACGTCCGAAAGCTCTTCCTTATCCATTTTACCGTGCCCGACTGCAACGGTGCTTTCGGGAAAGGCTTCGCGGAGCTTTGCGGCTTTGGAATATATCGAATCGATATAATTGTGAAGATAAAAGACCTGTCCGCCCCTGCGGAGCTCTCGGCGAATCGCTTCGTATATAACCTCTTCGTCGTGCTCGAGAACAAAGGTCTGAACCGGCACTCTGTCGACAGGCGCTTCTTCGAGTACCGACATATCACGAATACCGCTTAACGCCATATTAAGCGTTCGCGGAATAGGAGTAGCGGTAAGAGTAAGAACGTCTACACCCTTTGAAAGCTCTTTGAGCTTTTCCTTGTGTGTTACGCCGAAACGTTGCTCTTCATCGACAACCAAAAGTCCGAGATCCTTGAATTCAATATCCTTTTGAAGCAATCGGTGCGTGCCGACAACGATGTCGACCGTGCCTTTTTTCAGACCCGCAATTACCTCTGCCGTTTCTTTTGCCGTAACAAATCTCGAAAGCATCGCAATTTTCACGGGGTAACCGCGGAATCGTGCGATAATCGTTCGGTAATGCTGGAAGCAGAGTATCGTGGTAGGCACTAAAATTGCCGCTTGCTTGCCCGAAAATACGCATTTAAACACAGCTCGGAGCGAAACCTCGGTTTTGCCGAAACCAACGTCGCCGCAAAGCAATCTGTCCATCGGAAACGGCTTTTCCATATCCTTTTTAATTTCCGAAACCGCGATAAACTGTCCTTCGGTTTCGGTAAATTCAAAGCCCGCTTCGAATTCATCCTGAAGCTCGTCGTCGGGCGGGAAGGAATATCCCGACATCTGTCGTCTTTCGGCATAAAGCTTAATAAGCTCTTTTGCAATGTTCGAAGCCGAAGCCTTCGCTCTCGCTTTTGCGCGTTTCCATTCGGCACCGCCCATTTTCGAAAGCTTTGTGCCTTCGGCACCGATATATTTGCTGACCATATCAAGCTGGTCGCAGGGCACGTAAAGTATGCCGTTATCGGCGTATACAATTTTAATATAATCTCTCGAAACGCCTTGCGTCGTAAGATTTTTTATACCGTCATACCGTCCGATACCGTGGTTGACGTGAACCACCAAATCGCCCGGCTTGAGATCTGCGTAAGAGGCGATTTTTTCGCCTTTCGAGGTTTTCGAGGAGCGCTTGCGGCGTTTAAGCTCTTCTCTCGGACGGAGCGACATATAATCGCTCAAAAGAACGAATCCGCCCTTTAAAAGCTCAAAGCCCTGCTTTACGGGAACGGTGTCGCATACGGCAACGGCGACACGGCATTCATACAGCTCTCCGTTATAGGGATATGCCGCAATGTTTTCGTCGTTAAGCATTTCGATCATCGCGGATGCCGCGTGCTCGTTCGCACAGAGAAGCATTATTCTTCTCGAAGCCGCGATATATGATTCGATATCTTCTATAAAAACGTCGACCTTTTCGGTCATTTGCAGGGTAGACTTGCAGGAAATCGTGTAGGATGCACGCGCTTCGATACAGCGACCCGAATTTTGAAAAATATCGAGCGAAACCGTTTGCCTGCCCAACATCGAAAAGAAAGCATCGACGTCGCAATAGGGACGGCAATTCTTCATTCGACAAAGACCCGAAGACGCCAACGATTCAACGATACCGTTGTTGGCAGAAGCAAAGCCCTTTGCACGTTCTTCGATTTTTTTGCACTCAAACAAAACCTTTATTGTGTTTTCGGTAAGATCGAGAAGCGTTTGATTTTCGGGATATATCAGCGAATAATATTTATCGGCAAATATATTTCTGTCCCCGCGTTCAAGCGCTTCGAGCTCCGACAAAAGAACCTGTCTTTTCTTTTCGGGGCCTTTAAAGGACGAAATAAGACTTTTTATTTCGCGCTTAACGGCAAGCTCGGCGTTTTCCGAGGGGAGTATTTCATTACAGGGAATGATCGAAACCCTTTCGAGATTTTCGGTACGGCGCTGCGTTACGATGTCAAACGTACCGATAAGATCGATTTCATCGCCCCAAAAATCTATACGAACGGGATATGCGGAGTTAGGCGAAAATATATCGAAAATACCGCCACGGACAGAAAACTGCCCTACGCCCTCGACAATTTCGCATCTTGTATAGCCCATTGCTTCGAGCTTTTCGCAAAGCTCTTTTTGCGATACCGTTCCGCCGCGCTCAAAAACGATAGTGTTTTCTTCGAACACGCTTTTCGGCATTGTATACTGCATAAGCGCATCGGGAACCGTTACGATAATATCGTAATCGCCATTTATTACTGCATATTCGACCGAAAGCCTTTCGTGCTCCCATTCACGCGAATACGCAGAAACCTTTTCAAATACAAAATCTCTCGAAGGATAAAAAAGAACCTTATCGTAAAAAACGCGAAGCGTTTCGGCAACGGATTGCGCTTCCTTTTCCTCGGAAACGATAACTACCGCTCTTTTGTTCAGCTTCTTTGCCATCGCCGCAACCAAAAAAGGGCGCAACGAATCGCATACACCGCTCACAACACAGGGTGTATGTCCTTCCTTGAAGCCGTCTATCATAGATCGATATTCGCTGTCAAAATCAAACTGTTCTAATATTTTTTTCATATTCCTCGCATATTAATTGCCCAATTCGGTTTCTCTGAACGCTCTGATCGTATCTGAGATTGTATATTTTGTAAGCAGAACGATAATCCGTTTTATCATATCGAATTTACCGACAATTAATTCCAATTCGTCCTTCGTAAGCGGAGAAAGAAGGTATTCCGCGGTGTCTTCTTCGTTTTCGGGCTTTCCTATTCCGACACCGATTCTCACAAAATCGCTTGTTTTAAGATAATGCTTTACAGAAACCAATCCGTCGTGCGTGAAATCGGTATTGCCGTAATCGATAGTTATTTTACCCGCGGGAACAGAGGTATCCTCGTGTATAACGATCAGCTTATCCGAGCGCATTCGGTAATAGCTCATCATATCCGAAACCGACATGCCGGCATTTTTAATAAAAACCTGCGGCTTTGCAAGAAAAACGATATTCCCCTCGAGCATACATTTATCGCACAAAGCAGAATGTAATTTTCGTTTACAGCCGGAGCTTTTCATCGAAATCGAATCGAGATAATCGATCACGCGGAACGCGACGGACGCGCGTGCGTCTTCGAATTTCTTTTCCGGTCTGCCGATGCCCGCTATAATTAGCTCCGGATGCTCTCCGGGATTAACGTTGGTAAATCTCAATGGCTGTTCCCTTTTCTTTGATTGTTTTTAACTTTATAAGTTTATACCCAAAAAGTTTTTTTGTCAAGTAAGAAAAAGCATTTAACGCAATCGCGGCGAGAGCAAAGCCGTCGCATAAAATCGCAAAATCAATTTTTCTCGAATTCTATTGACAAATTAAGGAAATATTATATAATATGATAGAACAAAATTTATAGGAGGATTTATAATGTCCAGAAAGTATGTATATCTCTTTTCCGAAGGCAATGGCAAGATGAGAGAGCTTCTCGGCGGCAAGGGTGCGAACTTGGCCGAGATGACCAACCTTGGTCTTCCTGTTCCTCAGGGTTTTACAATTTCAACCGAGGCTTGTACCCAGTATTATGAAGACGGAAGGGTCATCAACGATGAAATCGTTGCTCAGATCTCCGAAAACATAGAAAAAATGGAAGCAATCACCGGTAAAAAATTCGGTGATAAAGAAAATCCGCTTCTCGTATCCGTTCGTTCGGGCGCAAGAGCTTCTATGCCCGGTATGATGGACACCATTCTCAACCTCGGTCTTAACGAAGAGGTTGTTGAAGTACTCGCCGCAAAATCCGGCAATCCCCGTTGGGCTTGGGACTGTTACAGAAGATTCATTCAGATGTTCTCCGACGTAGTTATGGAAGTCGGCAAGAAATACTTCGAAGAGCTTATCGACAAAATGAAGGAAGAAAAGGGCGTCACTCAGGACGTCGATCTTACCGCTGACGATCTTAAAGAGCTCGCTAATCAGTTCAAGGCAGAATACAAAGCAAAGATCGGTAACGACTTCCCCACCGAACCCCGTGTTCAGCTTATGGAAGCGATCAAAGCAGTATTCCGTTCGTGGGACAACCCCAGAGCAAACATCTACCGCCGCGATAACGATATTCCTTATTCCTGGGGTACCGCTGTCAACGTACAGATGATGGTATTCGGTAACATGGGTAACACCTCGGGTACCGGCGTTGCATTTACCCGCGACCCCGCAACCGGCGAAAAGAAGCTTATGGGCGAATTCCTTATGAACGCTCAGGGCGAAGACGTTGTTGCAGGCGTTCGTACTCCTC
>JAZTXJ010000034.1:0-1841 GCA_045636285.1 Eubacteriales bacterium | reverse complement strand
CAACCGCTCGTTCGGAGAGAGTAGAATTCTCGGTAAGGTTTTCGCCAATCTTTAAAAGAGTGGAAAAGTTCATAGAACGTACATCCTTTCGTAAGAGAAGAAATTCCATACTTCCCTATTATATTTTTCTACATTAATAATACAACTTTCATTAAAAAAAATCAAGTTTTTTCTTCCTAATTTTTCATTTCTACGTTTTACCCTACGCTTAATAATTATACGTTACTTTTTTGTTAAATTTGTCTATATATGGTATTCCAAAACAAAAAATGCCGCTATATCAGCGGCATTTCGGGTTTAGGATTAAATTATTCAGTCTGCATAAAGCTCTTTAAGCTCGTTGATACTGCTTTGCGCTTCGCTCTTTCTCGATTCGATGCTTGAAACGATATCGGCACTGCGGTTCTTCGCAAGCTCCGAGAACATAGAAGAAAGGCCGCCGAAATCATAGCACTGACCAATATCATAAACGATATTCGCGAAGATTATATCGAGCATTTCTTCGGATTCGTCGTCACGAAGATCTCTGTAACGAAGGTTAACCTCGTAATAAGCCTTTGTAAGATAATTCTTCGCCCAAGCAGAGCAAGCTTCGATGATATATGCGGAAAATTCGGGATCCTCCGCACAAATGGGAATTGCAATACCTGCCGTAGCGCCAGTGGTACAATAGCTGTTATACTTTTCTTGAGTGGAGTCCATCAAAGGCATAGGAAGCACGCCGAATTCGATCTCACTAAGGCTTCTGAGCTTGGTGGTGGCACTGAACACGCTGGGTCTGAACAAAGAACGACCTTCATAGAAGATTGCAAAGGAGGTTTCCCAAACAGGCTGTTCGCATTCCTGTGCAAAAATCAACCAGTTCGCATCCTTATAGGTGTTAAGTATCTTCTGTGCAATAGTAACAGAGCGTTCGCTGGTGCCGATCGTGAGGTAAGGAAGATTATCGGAATCCTTAGAGCAAATAAGCTCACCCGAAGCGCCGTAGAAGCAACCGGGATCGCCGTAAGCGGTAACCATACCGTAAATATTATCGTCGGAATAAGAACCGTCGGGAGTTGCAATCGAGGATACAGCCATTCCGCATTCAACAAGCTTATCGAACGTCCACTTTTTATCTCTTACAAGCTGATAAAAATCCTCGTCGGGAAAATACTTCTTCGCCATTTCTTTGTTAAAAAGAATAGAGGGAGTATTTACTTTATTGAGAATAGTAATATCGCCGGTGGTAAAGTAGACCTGATCGTTTATAGAGAATGCAGAGGTACAGTTTTCATCGTACCAAGGTGCTTCGAGATCAAAATTATCGAGCGAAGCAAGATCATAGAGATATCCCTGAGTAGCCAAGTTGGAAAGTCTGGAAAGTGCGGGCATTATAGCGTCGTACGTTCCGAGATTGGATTGGCAATCCAAGAGCACGTCGTTCTCAACCGAGTCGCTTCTTACAACGTCAAGTTTGACGTTATAAAGTCTTTCGACCATATCGTTTCTTCTTTGAACGGCGTCGTCGATAAGCTCACCGTAAAGCTCGCTTTCGGTAGTAAAGTCGTCGGACTGATAAGTGCCGTAAGCGGAACCTCTTACGATAATGGTAAATTCTTTACCACCCATATCCTTTACTTCGTGTCTGGGAACATAGTTTCCTTCGGCATCGATAAATTCGTTCTTTTCGTTACCGCCGACAGAAACAGCTTCCGAATTTTCTTCGCCGCCGTTACATGCAACGAGAACCGAAAGCATGAGTGCAATCAAGAGAAGTATTGTAACCGTTTTTTTCATGGCAAACTCCTTGTACTAATTTTTTGTAGTATACAACATTCCCTATAAAAAATCAAGTAAAA
>JAZTXJ010000033.1:0-13224 GCA_045636285.1 Eubacteriales bacterium | reverse complement strand
GCGGTGATGTCGTAAAAGACCAGTTCATCCGCCCCTTCTTCGTTGTAGAATTCTGCCATCTCCACAGGATCCGCGACATCCTGGATTCCTAAAAAGTTCTTTCCTTTAACTACTCTGCCGTTTTTTACGTCAAGGCAAGGTATTATGCGCTTTGTTATCATTTCGCGCCCTCCCCGACGGTTATGGCTTCGACAAGATCGATATTACCGTTGTATATTGCTTTTCCGAGTATCGCGCCGTAGCAACCGATAGCGTTCAGCTGCTTAATATCGTCTATCGTGGTGACACCGCCCGAAGCTATAAGGTTAAGCTTGTATTTGGAAAGTATTTCCTTATAAAGCTCGGTATTCGTACCCGCAAGCGCGCCGTCCTTTGAAATATCGGTGCATATTACCGTTTCTATACCGAGGTCGAGCATTTCGCCGATAAAATCGAGTGCGGGTATTCCGCTTTGCTCGGTCCAGCCGCTTATCGAAACAATTCCGTCGCGCGCATCTACGCCGATAGCGATTTTTTTTTCGAATTCCTTGATCGCTTCTTTCAAAAAGGCTTTATCGGAAACCGCCGAGGTACCCAAAATAATTCTGTCGGCACCGACGTTTACGTACTTATCGACAGTGCTCATATTGCGTATACCGCCGCCGATTTCGCAGGGTATACCCGTGTTTTTAATAACGTCGGCTACCGTTTGAAAGTTCGAGCTTT
Organism: Eubacteriales bacterium; assembly: GCA_045636285.1. Classification (GTDB taxonomy): domain Bacteria; phylum Bacillota; class Clostridia; order Oscillospirales; family CAG-382; genus Coliplasma. Next base: position 12,519 of record JAZTXJ010000033.1, on the reverse strand, counting down.
CGCCCGCACGCGCGCCTTCGAGGTCTACGAGGTGAATATAGCTCGCGCCCTTTTCACGAAACCCTTCTGCTATTTCTATCGGCGTGCCGTAAACCGTCATTTGTGCGTAATCGCCCTTATAAAGTCTGACAGCCTTTTTTTCAAATATATCTATTGCGGGTAAAATCTGCATAATATCTCCTAAAATTCACAGAATGATTTCAAAATCATCAATCCGATATCCCCGCTCTTTTCGGGGTGATACTGCGCGCCCATAACGTTTCCGTTTTGGACCGATGCGGTAAGGATGCCGCCGTATTCTGTCGTAGCGGTAATATATTCCTTCGGGCATTCGGCGTGATATGAATGCACGAAATAAACGAAATCACCGTCTTCGGTATATTTATAAATATCGCCTTTGTTTTCGGAAAGCGACAATCCGTTCCAGCCGATATGGGGGATTTTATTTCCGTTTACGATAGGCTCGATAGGAACCACCGTACCGGGAATCAAGCCAAGTCCGTCATGCTCGCCGAATTCGTAACCCTTTTCGAACAGAAGCTGCATACCAAGGCATATACCCATTAAAGGCTTTCCTTCTTTTGCAACCGCTTTTATAACCTCGTTAAGTCCGTTTTTGCTCAATGCCTTTGCGGCATCTCCGAACGCGCCGACACCGGGAAGGATTATACGCTCGCATTCGCGGATTTCGCGCTCTGTCGAAACAAGCTTTGCTTCTATCCCCAAATATCCGAGCGAGGAAACGAGAGAAAACAGATTTCCGACACCGTAATCGATTATGCCGACCATTAAAGCACCCCTTTTGTAGAAGGAAGAACGTCCTTCATACGAGGATCGATCATCGTAGCTTCATCGAGTGTTCTCGCAAACGATTTAAAGCAGCCTTCGATAATGTGGTGTGTATTATTGCCCGCAAGCTTTTTAATGTGCAGGGTCATTTTTGCGTTTCTTACGAACGCAAGGAAGAATTCGCAAACCAATTCTGTATCGAAGCTTCCGACAGTCGCCGAGGGAACCTCGAGATCAAACGAAAGATGCGGTCTGCCCGAAATATCGACAGCGGTAAGAATCAGAGATTCGTCCATAGGTATTATTTTATCTGCATAGCGCTTGATACCCTTCATATCGCCAAGCGCTTCGGCAAACGCCATACCCAAACAAATACCTATATCTTCAACAGTGTGGTGTGCATCGACCTGCAAATCGCCTTTGCAGACAACCTCTAAATCAAACATACCGTGAGCTGCAAAAAGGGTCAGCATATGGTCGAAAAAGCCGACGCCTGTATTGATATTGCTTTTTCCCGTACCGTCAAGACAAAGGCTAAGCTTTATATCGGTTTCTTTTGTAGTTCTTATAATTTCAGAAGTTCTCATGCGTTGCCTCCGATAATTTCCGACAACGCTTCGAAAACAGTATCCATCTGTTCGGGCGTGCCGATAGTAATTCTTATATAATCCTTGATGCGCTCGTTGTTAAAATGTCTTATAAGTATATCTTTTTTCTTCAATAATCCCGCAAGGTCTGCACCGCTTGCCTTGTAATGCTTCGCAAAAACAAAATTCGTTTGCGAAGGAAGCACTTCAAAACCTATCGATTTAAGTCTTTCGCTGAATCGATCGCGCGTTTCGCGGATTTCGTTGACCTTTGCCATATAATATTCATTTTCTTCAAGCACCTTTGCGCCGACCGCTTGGGTAATATTGTTTACGTTATATGGATTGATCGAAAATTTTACCTTTTCTATATCTGCGGCAATTTGCTCCGAGGTGATAATATATCCGAGCCTTGCGCCTGCCATACCGCGCGATTTCGAAAACGTTCCTACAATAACAAGGTTATCGTAATCTGCTAACAGCGAAGCACAGCTTTCGCCCGAAAAATCGGCGTATGCTTCATCTATAACCACAATATTGTTCGGGTTATTCGCGAGAATAGAAGCGATCTCTTCGCGCTGAAGCTTTATTCCCGTAGGTGCGTTTGGGTTTGCGATAAAAATGGTTTTATTAACACCGTAATACTGCTCGGGAACTATTTTGAATTCGGGATCAAGCGGTATTATTTGCTTTTCAACACAGCATAAATCGGCATAGACGGGATAAAATCCATAGGTTATATCCGCAAAAGCCGCACCGCAGTTTTTACCGCAGAACGTAAGAAAGCAAAGATAAAGCGATTCGTCCGATCCGTTTGTGAAAATCACGTTATCCCCACCGTAGCCGAAAACCTTTTTAAAGCTGTTTTTCAATGCTTTGCAGGTAAGATCGGAATAGAGATTCATCAAATCGACCGCACCGAAAGCCGCGTTTGCAACAGACGGCGCAGGGGGATAAGGAAATTCGTTCGTATTAAGCTTTATATATCTGCCGGGTTCGGGTTGTTCGCCCGGAACGTACGCCTTCAACGGTGAAAGACGTTCATCGATAAAACGACTCATTATTTAAGCTCCTTACGGATAGTTGCGCTTCTTGCGTGTGCATCAAGTCCTTCGCGGGTGGCGAACAGCGCGATTTTTTCTGCATCTGCTTCGAGCGCTTCACGAGGATAGTAGGTGTATTCGATAGTTTTTATGAAATCATCAACCGAAAGCGCGCTTGCAAATCTTGCCGTTCCGCTTGTGGGAAGCACGTGGTTAGTGCCCGAAAAATAATCGCCGACCGCTTCGGGACAGTTGTTGCCGAGAAATACAGAGCCTGCATTTCTTATCAGAGGAAGAAGCTCGATCGCGTTTTCGGTGCAGATTTCGAGATGCTCGGGTGCAAGCTCGTTGGAAAGCTCGATAGCCGAGCTAATATCGTTTGCAATAATAATCTTGCCGTTATTTTCGATCGAAGCACGCGCGATTTCTTCACGCGGGAGAAGCGCAAGCTGGCGTTCGAGCTCTTTTGAGGTTTCAAACGCGAGATTTTCGCAATCGGTAATAAGTACGGCGGTTGCGTTCTTATCGTGCTCGGCTTGCGAAAGCATATCTGCCGCCGCGGTTATGGGGCTGCAGGATTTATCGGCAATAATAAGTATTTCGCTCGGTCCTGCAATCATATCGATATCGACAATGCCGTATACCTGTCTTTTCGCTTCTGCGACAAATGCGTTACCGGGGCCGACGATTTTATCGACCTTGGGAACCGATTCGGTACCGTAAGCAAGCGCGGCAACAGCCTGCGCGCCGCCCATACAGAAAATTCTGTCGACACCCGCAACGTAAGCCGCCGCAAGAATATCGTCGCGCACGGCGCCTTCGGAGGAGGGCGGAGTTGTCATAATAATTTCATCGACACCCGCGATTTTTGCAGGTATGCAGTTCATCAGAACCGAAGAAGGATAAGCCGCGGTTCCGCCGGGAACGTAGAGCGCAACGCGCTGAAGCGGCAAAACCTTTCTGCCGATAACAACGCCGTTTTCTCGCTTTATTTCGTAACCCTCGCCAACCTGCTTTGAGTGATATTCGCGTATATTCGCCGCCGCCTGTTCGAGCACGCTCTTGAATTCTTCGTCACAGCGTTCATACGCCTGCTTCATAAGGCAAGGGTCGATTTCAAGCGATTTAAGCGCAACCTTATCGAACTTAAGCGTATATGCTTTAAGCGCTTCATCGCCTTTGACGCGGACTTCCGCAATAATATCGCGTACTATACCCGAAACGTCGACCGTTTCGGAAGAGCGTTCAAATATTTCTTTTTTATCGTAGCTTTTTAGAATTTTAATCATTTTGAATTCTCCGAAATAAACCGAGAGGTCGAAGCAAGAAGCTTATTAATGTTTTCAGATTTGAACTTATATGCGGCCTTGTTTGCAACAAGACGGGCGCTGATATCGCATATCGTTTCGTATACCACAAGTCCGTTTTCGCGCAACGTAGCACCGGTTTCGACAATATCGACAATAACGTCGCTTAAATCGAGAAGCGGAGCAATTTCGATAGAGCCGTTAAGCTTTATAATATCTATATCTCGTGATTGCTTTGAATAATAGTTCCAAGCAATGTTCGAAAATTTGGTTGCGACTCTTATAGTTCTGTCGGTCGGGATGCGGACACCGCTCTTTCCCGCCACGCACATACGGCACTTACCAAAGCCGAGATCGCAAAGCTCATATACGTCGGGTGCGTATTCAAGCAAAATATCCTTTCCGACAACGCCTATATCTGCCGCGCCGCGTTCGACGTATATAGCAACGTCGGAGGGCTTTGCCCAGAAATATCTTACCTTGTTTTCGGGGTTTTCGAAAATAAGCTTTCTGCCGCCATCGAGCAAATCGGGACAGCCGTATCCGATCGATTCGAACAGCTTATATACCTTTTCTCCAAGCCTTCCCTTCGGGAGAGCAATATTAATATAATCGTTCATCATTTTACGCTCACGTTTCAGTCTATTACTACTTTTCGTTTATATTTTATGTCATCGGGCTCTTCGGAAAGTGCAATACAGCTTTCTCCGTTAGCGATGATACACATTTCGGCAGATATTACCTTAAAGGGATCTGCATTCTTTGAATACAAAAGAAAGACGTCGCAATCGTATTCCTCTGCCTTGTAACTGAAATTACTGAGCAGATCGGTCGAAACCGCAAAGCCTGCCGCAGAGGTTTCGAGCCCGAAGCGCTTAACGAGATTATCGTATCTGCCGCCGGAAAGAACGCTCTTCGGTACACCGTTGATAAAGCCCTGAAATACGAGCCCGTTGTAATAGCTCATATCGTTCATCACAGAAAAATCGAGAATGAATTTATCGGCAAGACCAAAGGACGAAAGAATTTCGGAAAGAACGTAAAGCTCGTCGTATCCCGATTTAGAGCCTTCACCGCAAACGAGCTTTTCGGCTTCGGTTATTACCTCGTTCAGCTGTCCGCAAACGCTTATAAGACCGCTCAAGCGTTCAAACGTTTCCTGCGGAACGGCACGCTTTTCGCAAAGCTCGCGCAGACCGTGAATATTCTTTTCGGAAATAAGCTTGGTCGCACGCGTTCTGTCGGTTTCGGAAAGCTTCGCATAATCGAGAATTTCGGAAACCAATCCCATATGCGAAACCGCAATGCGATATTTTTCGTGGGTCAGCGAAAGCGTTTCGGAGGCAAGAAGCAATATTTCCGCCATTGCGCGAATATCGAGAGCGCCGATGTATTCAAGTCCGACCTGCGTAATTTCTTTTATTTCGCCCGCATTGCTGTCGGCGATATAAACGTTTTCGCTGTAATAAAGCTTTTGAGGCAGTTCGGAGGACTTGATATTTTTTACGATAGAAAGAGTAATATCGGGCTTGAGCGCAAGCAGTCTTCCCTTCGGGTCGGTAACTGTGATTATACCGCCGTTGCGGAGAAACGATTTATTTTCAAGATAGAGATCGTATTTTTCGAACTTTCTCATTTTGAATTTTTTATAACCGTAGGATTCATACAAGCCGCGAAGACCGAGTACGTATTCCTCGTCGCGCTTAAATACAATTTCGTTCGAGCTCATAATATTTTACCTGCAAATTCAATATAGTTCCTATTAAGCTACATTATATCACACAGTTTCGCTTTAGTCAAGTAAATGGATAAAGTTTTTTGCCCAACTTAACGATTTTTTTATATAATTAATTATACAATTCGCATAAAAAGCAAAACAGAAGCAAAAACTTGCTCTTTGCTTCTGTTTTATAGTGATTTTAATTGTTATTCAGCCGAGGTTTCGTCAAACGAGGTTTGCATCGGAAATTCTTCGGGAATGGGCTCTTGGTGTATAACTGCGGGAACAAACAGCGTTCTGAAATAGCTGTCCTCGCTTCCGGGATTTACCTCTACAATAAAGGAATAATAAGGACAAACAAGTGCTTCTTTGTTTTTGGAAAGATAGCGTACGTCGTATCCGACCAATTTGAAGGTATCTTCGTTTCCGAAAGTAAAGCCGTGTTCGCTGAAAAAGCTGTTTGCAAACATTTCGTTAAGTGCGGTATCGTAAAGCTTGGTTTCGTATTCACCGAGCTTTTCGCCGCAATTCTTATATTCGATCGAAGCGAGCGAATACGAATTATTGGAGTTACGCTTAAACGCAAAAACGTATGCCGACATTTTATTGCTTATAAGGTCGATTCTGTTTTTGTTTTTCAGAGTAACGTATACTCTGCCGTCCTTGATCTGAGCAGAATAAGCAAATTCGCCTTCTTCGAAAAGCAAGCGGTTCTCCTCGACAAACGAGCGCACGGCTTCTGTAAAGGCTTCATTTTCGTTTGCCGATGCATTTACTTTAAGATAATCCACGGTATACGATACGAAATACCAATCGCCGTATTCGGAAGCATTTATACTGTAATGCTTATCCTGCGATAAACCTCTGCAATCGCCCGTAATATTATACATCGTTTCATCGAATTCGAAATTTAACCCGAGCGAAGCCGAAAACGCTTCGATAGTAGACTTTCTTTGTTCAATATCGAGTATTGCACGTTTATATACCGGCAAATTAATCCTGCCGCCGAGATGAGAGTGCTGATTTTCAGCCAAAAATTCTTCGACAGTCATATCTTGCTTCAATCCCTGACCGACGTAAAAGGAATTATCCTGCGGATAAGAAAATCGGGGATTTTCGATATTGCTGTTAGTGCTTTCTTCGATAAATTCGGAAGATTCGCCCGCCGTGCTCATAACACCCTCCGAATATTCGGGGAAATCGAAGGATTCGTTTGTAAAGCCCTGAGATTCGGGATTGGGATGAAGCGAAACTCCCGAAACAAATTCAGAGGTTGCGCTGTTGTCGGGAATCACGACGTCGCCGCTTCGGTTCGAAAGAAGCATCACCGCCGTGCCCGCAACCGAAACTATAATCAAGCAAGCCGCCGCCAAAAGTGCGCCGTAGCGCCTGCGCCGAGGTAGAAGCACCGTCTTTTGAGGAAAGCTTACGTTCTTATCGAAGTCGGGCGAGGTGGATTCGGTTTTGGAAAGCATTTTTTCGATATCCTGTTCATTAAACCGTTTCATTTAAGCACTCCTTTCTTTGTTCATTTCCACAGCCAATGCTTTTATCGCCCGCGACAATCGGGTCGTTACCGCACTGACCGTGATACCTAATATTTCCGCAATTTCCGCACACGAAAGATCGGAAAAATACTTTAAAGACACAACCGCTTTAAGCTTTTCGGGAAGCTTTGCAAGCGCAGAATAAAGCTCGCTGTAATCGTCCTTCGAATATTCGTCGTTCGCAGGAAGAGATGCCATAAACGCATCCTTGTGCTCGTTCGAATCGAATTGTACCGTTTGCAAGCCCCGTACCTTTTTACGGTATGTATCCTTAAAAAGATTGACGCATATCCGATAAATCCATTTTTCGAAATCTCTTACGTCGGAATTATAAGCAGAAAATGCCTTCAACCATGTTTCTTGATAAAGGTCATACGCATCCTGCTCATTGCGGCACAACGAGAAGCAAAGGCGCGACAGCTTTTCGCCGTATTTCAAAACATATTCTTCAAAAACAGAGTTTTTGATACGCCTCACTCCCCTCTTCAAACGTACAGACGAATTTGAATGCCGTTTTGTCACATTTTTTCGAAAAAATTTTTAATTTTTTTATAATTATATTGTTTTTTTGATTTTTTGTCAATCTGTTCGCGTTTAATTCTGTTTTCGGTAAAAGAAATTTTACTTTTTTCAGGTTGACATCACTTACCGTTGGGAGTAAAATATAGCTAATCAAAACATAACGGAGTATTACATAATGAACGATAGAGAAATAGCAGAAATACGCCGCAGAATGCGCCCCGATAAAAATAATATCGGACATATACGCGGCTGTTACGTTAACGATAATCACAGCATCATTTCCGAATTCGACCAGATGCTCGGTCTTATTTCATCGAACGAAGCCGAAGAAATCCTTTCGCATTTAAGAAAGGTTCTTTCGGGTTCTATCGGCAGAAATCTTATTGATATAGCATTTACTAATCAGCAGGTGCTCGAAAGCGAAGAGCACAAGCTGTTATCTGACCTGCGCGCATCCTCGCTCACCGATAACGATGCGGTAAAGGCATTTTTCGAAAAAACGGTTCAAACAGTAGATATCGAAGGCAGTTATTTTATTATTCTTGCCAACGATAAATACGACGTCTTCACCTATGACGCAAACGGCGAAAGAAACGAATCGCCCGAAACGTTTTCTTATATCCTCTGCGCCGTATGCCCGATAAAGTCCGCAAAGCCGACCTTGGGATACAGCATTTCGGAGCACAGCTTTAAAAACATCGTACGCGATTCTATTATCGCGGCACCAGAGCTCGGATTTATGTTCCCCTGCTATGAATCGGGCGGTGCCAATATTTACAACGCTCTGTTCTACACGCGCGATATAAGCAATTCTCACGAACAGTTTATCGACACGATGTTCAAAACCGATATTCCCAAGCCCGCAAGCGAGCAGATTTTGGATATCGCTACCATTCTGAACGATACCGTTAAGGAGGATTGCAGTATCGAGCTTGTTCAGGCTGTTCAATCACAGCTTATCGAGCTTACCGCTGACCACAAAGCGAACAGAATCGATGAACCTCTTTTGCTAAATTCTCGTGATATGGGAGCACTTTTGCGTTCGAGCGGCGTTGCCGAGGATACGATCGGTGCTTTTTCCGAAAAATTCGAAGACGATTTCGGCTCAGCGGCGGCAATACCGCCCGCAAACATAATCGATACAAAGAAATTCGAAGTCAAAACACCCGAAGTTACTATTAAGGTCAAGCCCGAATGCAGCGAGCTTATTCAAACAAAGGTCATCGACGGCACTAAATATCTGCTTATCAGAGCCGACGGCGACGTTGAGGTAAACGGTATCCGCATTAGCATAAACGAGTAGGAGGCGTTTTTATGCCGGCCGAAAACGGCTATTATTTCGGTTATTATTTCTTTTCTCCGCAAGGTCGGTTTCGCCCCTGCGGAATGTTCACGCTTCATCATATTCTCGGCGCGGTAATTTCTTGTGCCGCGGTTATATTCTTCCTTTATCGCAATAGGAAATCAACGCTTACAACAAAAAATTCAAAGCTTGTCGCGATGGTGCTTACAGTTCTTGAAGCAATCAAAATTTCGCACAGCTTTATTTACGGCGATCTATATCTCGACGCTTGGTTTCCTCTTTCATATTGCGGTCTGTTTATATTCGCTCTCTGGATGCACGCGTTTTGCAAAGGAAAAATCAAACGCGCCGCAGAAGTTTTTATAGCATACGGCTGTGCGCCGGCGGGGATTCTGTTTCTTATTTGCCCCACAACCTCGCTTATGCTATTCCCGATCTGGCATTATTTTTCGATTTATTCCCTGTTCTTCCATTCGATAATGATATATATCGGAATTTCGTTTTTGAAAAAGGAACAACGCTTTGATTTATCGGCAATAATGCATTACATTTCCTTCGTTATAGCGTTTTCTATTCCCGCAATTATTCTGAACGCGCTTTTCGGAAGTAATCTTATGAATTTAAGAGAGCCCTATAACGTTCCCGTAAAATTCATACATTCCATTTCCGAATATTCGAGCGTGCTTTACGCTTTATTCGTTATATTTTTGTTTGTAATCATTCCTTTTATAACAGCGCTTTTTGCAAACAAAATCAAATTCAAAAAATAATACAAGAAAACGGCAGTTTAAAACCGCCGTTTTTTTATTTACTAGTATACCATTTTGGAACAACGTTTTTCATATCATCGTACCATTCGAAAATTTGATCCGCCTGATGCATCATCGTATTAATCTCGTCACCGCCGAACTTAACCGCCCACGGAAGCGAACCTAACGTATTGCTTGAAATGTACAAAGCAAGGAGCTGCCAGAATTCATAAGGAACGTTGTTTTCGAAATATCCGTCAACCATTCCGCGTGCAAAGCTCGGTGAAGCCTGCGCCGACCATACGATACGGTTGAATTCCTCCCACGGATCGCCGAAATCAAAGCGGTTAAAATCTATCACAAAGAGCTTATTATTCCTATCGATCATCATATTGCCGATATGAAAATCGCCGTGATGAAAGGCTTGTGTGCGGCCATCAAGCAAATGTCTGTGACTGTTTATATAATCGATAAGAAGCCCGCCCTTTTGATATTTAACGGGGCATTCGTTATACATTGCAATTTTGCGATCTGCTTTTTTGTTAAAATACAAAGCCCAATCTTCCCTACCGTTCGGTGCGGTGATCGTATGAATCGTCTTCAGAATTTTACCTGCGTCAACACCAAAAGCATACTGTTTATCGGGAGCAAAATCCTTCATCACCGCTTCGGCATCCTCGCCTTCGATCCAGCTTTGAATAGAATAAGCACCTCTTTCGCAAATCCCGAATTCAATCGGCTTGCAGATAGGTGCACCAAGCTGTGCGACGTAGCACATATATTCATTTTCGAGCTTTTTCCGTTCATATTCGGAAGCATCCGAAATGCGAAGCAGGTATTTATTGCCGCTTTTATCGGTCGCACAGTATTTTTTGTCGCCCGACCAGCCTTTATTGATTTCTTCAAAATGAATAAGCTCGTTTATAAGCATTTTTACCTCCCTCTGTTATAAAAAAGACTCCGTTATCCCTCTTTTTATACTCTATTGCTTAATCGTATTTACCAAATCCATCATATAATCAACAAAATCGTCGGGGCGATTTTGTACTTCATCAGGAATTATCCAGTCGAACTCAGTATGTTCTTCCGGATCTAACATTATATTTTGTTCGCCCGTTAGTTTGCAAGAATATATGAGAGTAGAAAACACTTTATCTTTTGTCGGGTCATAATTTGATTTTTCGAAGATAATATTATTAACTTTTATATCGAGATTAGTTTCCTCTTTGGCTTCTCTGACCGCTGCTTCACAAGGCAATTCACCGTACTCTACAGTTCCTCCGGGAATATCCCATTTTTCCGCTTGATAATTTGGTTTGCCACGTTTAATTTTACTTCGCTTCAAGATGAGAATTTTTCCACACTTATCAAATATAAGCGCGTGTGCAATCAATCCTTTCATACTTTGACCTCTATTATTTCTCCACAAAATAGCAATAATCGAGGATGATCTTTCCGTTTTCGTCAGGTGTTGTATATCTTGGGCACAAACAGTTTTCAAACGACCAAGTGCCGCCGTTAGCATCTTTCCAAATAGTCATACCGTTTTGCATCAATGCAGATTGACAAGCAGAAGTATTGTGAACCTCAGTTTCAAGCCCGTATATCCAACAAGTGCCAAGTGAAAGGTCAGTAAAATCCACATATTCAAATCCGTCGGGAACCTCTGTATCAATGGGCGCAAACATACCAAGCCAATATTCAAACGGTGAATTAGGAGTCCAATGCTCAAGCCCTACGTAACCTCCACCATTTTCCCAAATATTGAGTATTGCATCTGTACCGCCCATTGCTTTTTCAAGCAAACCAAACCAATCGTTTGCCCAAAAATCACCCCAATGTCCGAATTCACTGTACTTCTTACCAATGAAGCGCATATTGGGGATGTTCTCTTTAAAAACTTTTATGATCTCAGCCATATTTCTGACCTTTCTTTATTGTTTCATACTTTCGATGATATGCAAAAATTCTACTGCCCAAAATGTAAGTTCACACCATATTGCCGTATCTTTTCTATGATCGGGTTCAAGTCCGATCTCTGCATAAGGGTGTCCGCTGCGGAAATTGTCTTTGAAACGACTCTTTTCATAAGACGAGGAGAACGTAGTGCGGAGTACGCCATCCTCGGACAGCATTTCGAGCAAAGTTGCCACAGACTCTTTTACTACTTGTGTTCTATCTCCTGTCGCCTTTGCAAGTGCTGTCAGCGTTTTTCTGTGGTTAGGGGCTTTCTGCGGAAAGGACAGAGGGAAAAAGGGATTCATATACGCCCATCCGGGTCCTACCTGCTTGCCGTTGATCTTTACCGCAAAGCCACCGAAATCTTTTGTGATTCTATCGTGGTGGTCGATTGCTTCGGCAAGACGGGCAACGCTTTCCTCTGTGCGCCAACTCTGCGTTTCAGCCAATGTTTCAAGATGATATTGACACGGGAAATAGGTGTCGGGCGTAATGGTGGGATAGTTATATTTTCTTTTCAGGTTCGGATTGAAGATTGTGATTTCGTCTGCCGACTCGTAATCAAGCAAGCTCACGAACGCCTTGTAAGAAGCGTCAACAAAATGTCGCATTTCGGGATCGTCTCCATAACCGAGCAACGCCTGACAAGCGTATAGCGTAACATCAAGAGACGAGCCGCTGTTGATGCCGATGCTACGTGTTTCAAAGCGCACCTTTTCGGGATTGTAATACGAAAACTCTTGCTCCAATATCGCATCATCGCGCATTGCTTTTACAAAGTTTTGCACGATTGGCATATCCTTTGGAATACCGTAATTATGTAAGAGTCTTGCGGCGTTTTCTCCGTCATCAAGATGTGATGCTTTGAATTTCTCCCAAGAGTGCATACCAATGCCGATGTACCCGTTGGGTTTAACGTGAGTTAAAAGCAACTGATATTCGGACGTTTGCATCACCTTTTCAAGAAGCTGTGCTTCTTCGGCTTCGGTAAGT
>JAZTXJ010000032.1:0-11168 GCA_045636285.1 Eubacteriales bacterium | reverse complement strand
TTGTTAAAAACTCATAATAAAATAACATAATAAAGCGTTTTTTTCTTGACATAAAGCGCAATTAATGATATTATTAGAGTGTATGACTGTGCAGAGGTTTTCAAAGGGGGTGTCGGCACTGGGCAGAGTGATTTTTGTCACCGGATTTAAAGGCGGAGTGGGGAAGACCACCGTTTCCGCCAATCTTGCGGCGACGCTTTATGCGCTCGGCAACAAGGTGCTGGTCATCGACGGCGATTTCGGTATGCGGTGTATGGATATGGTGCTCGGTCTGGAAAGCGAAACGCTTTTCGACTGCAGTGACGTTCTTATGGGCAGGTGCTCGCCGACAGCGGCTATGTGCGACGTCGGAAACGGAACGGGATTTTCGTTTATCCCTGCGCCGATGAACCTTGCCGATACCAAAATACCCAAAGCGGCGTTCGGCGGGTTTATTAACGAAATAAGGAACGATTTCGATTTTGTAATAATCGATTCCTGCGCCGAAATGACCGATTATTATATGTCGTTTGCATCGGCGGCGGACGAAGCGGTAATAGTAACGCTTCATCAATCGACCTCGGTGCGTGCCGCAGAAAAAACGGCGGCGCGGCTTTCGGCAATGGGGCTCGAACGGCAATCGCTTATCGTCAACGGCTACCGTGCACAGTATGCCGAAAAGGGCAAGCTGCCCGATATTGTCGAAATAATAAACCGTTCCTCGGTGCGCCTGCTCGGCGTTGTCCCGTACGGCGAAAAGCTTCAGGCTTCGCAAGAAGCGGCAGAGATTGCGTTTATGGGCGATATGAAGAAAAAGGCAACGAAATGGGAAGCGGCGTTTTACAACATAGCCCAACGGCTTTGCGGAAACCGCGTGCTTCTGTTTTCGGGGGCGGAGTCACAAAAAAAGCGAAGCGCATATAAGGGGATATCGCTTCACAACTGTAAAGAAACAAGGGAGGAATAGACTATGAATATTGCAATTATCGCTAACGACAAGAAAAAAGAGCTCATTACCGAATTTTGCATCGCCTATTGCGGCATACTTTCCCGACACAATATCTGCTCGACCGCCATTACGGGTAAATATATTTCCGAGGCAACGGGCCTTAATATAGAAAAGCTTCTTTCGGGCTCTCACGGAGGAATCGAGCAGATCGCATCGAAGATCGCTTACGATGAGGTTGACCTGCTTATTCTTCTGCGCGATACCAACAACGATACGGAATACGCCGAAACCGAGCTTAATCTTGTTAAGCTTTGTGATAAATATACCGTGCCTGTCGCAACGAACGTTGCAACCGCAGAGGCACTTGTTCTTGCGCTTGACAGAGGCGACCTCGATTGGCGCGCAAACATCAGAAACGGATCAGGAGCATTTTAATTATGAACAGAATACAGAAGCCTAAGGGTACGCTCGATATCCTTCCTGCAGATATCGGGCTTTGGCAGTATATCGAAAACGCCGTGCGTGAAACCGCGCGTATTAACGGCTTTTCGGAAATAAGAATGCCCACCTTCGAAGCGACAGAGCTCTTTTGCCGCGGCGTGGGCGACACGACCGACGTTGTCGGCAAGGAAATGTATACGTTTATCGATAAGGACGGGAGCAGTCTTTCCCTTCGTCCGGAGGGAACGGCAGGCGTTGCCCGTTCTGTCATTGAAAACGGTCTTTATGCCGGCGCAATGCCCTTAAAGCTTTATTATCTTTCGAACTTTTTCCGCCGCGAAAAGCCCCAAGCGGGCAGAAGCCGCGAATTCTGGCAGTTCGGTACCGAGCTTTACGGAAGCGGCAATCCCGAAGCGGACGCGCAGGTAATATTGCTTGCAGACGGTCTTTTCAAAAAGCTCGGCTTAACAAAGGTCACACTGCGTATTAACTCTATCGGCTGTCCCGAATGCAGACCGTCCTACCGTAAAGCATTGCTCGATTATTTTTCGCAGTATGAAGGCGAGCTTTGCGATACCTGCCGCGAAAGATTGCAAAAAAATCCGCTCCGCGTGCTCGACTGCAAGAGCCCCGTTTGCTCGGGTATTGCAAAGAACGCGCCCAAAACGCTCGAGCATTTGTGCGGCGGCTGTGAAAGCCACTTCGAAAAGCTCAAAAAGCTGCTCGATGCCTGCGGTGTCGAATACGTTGTCGATCCTTCAATCGTGCGCGGACTTGATTATTATACCGGCACGGTGTTTGAATTCACCGTCGATTCGATCGGTGCACAGAGCACAGTTTGCGGCGGCGGCAGATACGACGGACTTCTTTCCTCGATCGGCGGTCCCGAATTGCCCGCAGTCGGCTTCGGTATGGGCATCACCCGTCTTATTCAGGCATTGAAGGACGAAAATTTGGTTCCCGAGCTCAAAAACGGCTGTGATATTTATATCGCTCCGCTCGGAGAAGGCGCTTCCGACAGCGCGTTCCTGCTCGCACAGAAGCTGCGCGAACAGGGAATTGCCGCAGAAACCGATATTTGCGGCAGAAGCCTTAAGGCACAAATGAAGTATGCCGATAAAGCGGGCGCGGATTACGTGCTCGTCGTGGGCGATAACGAAATCGCCGAAGGCGTTGCCGAACTGCGTGATATGCGCGGCGGCGAACGCGTAAAGGTTACTTTAAGTGTGGAAGCTATAATTAATGAGATAAGAAAATAAACGAGGCATAAAATGGCAGAATTACTTGGAAATGAACGCCGCACACATTATTGCGGCGATTTAAGAGAATGCAATATAGGCGAAACCGTTTGTGTTATGGGTTGGGTAAAGAAGGCGCGCGATTTGGGCAGTCTTGTTTTCGTGGACCTGCGCGACAGAAGCGGTATAGTACAGCTCGCTTTCGATGAAAACAGCGAAAAAGAGGTTTTCGCAAAGGCACTTGAATTAAAGACCGAATTTGTCGTTTCGGCAATCGGTACCGTGCGCGAGCGTTCGAGCAAGAACCCCGATATTCCCACCGGCAATATCGAAATTTTCGCGTCCTCCGTGCGTATTCTCGGCGAAAGCGAAACGCCTCCCTTCGATATAACCGACGATTGCAAGACCAACGAGGAATTGAGATTGACTCACAGGTATCTCGACCTCCGCCGTCCCGCGCTTCAGAACAATATTATTTTCCGTGCAAAGGTAACGAAATCGGTTCGTGACTATCTTTGCGATAACGGCTTTATCGAAATAGAAACCCCCATTCTCATAAAATCCACTCCCGAAGGCGCACGCGACTATCTCGTGCCCTCGCGCGTGCACAAGGGCTCGTTCTATGCGCTTCCCCAATCTCCCCAGCTCTATAAACAGCTTTCTATGGTTGCGGGCTTCGATAAATATTTCCAGATCGCGCGTTGCTTCCGCGATGAAGACCTTCGCGCAGACCGTCAGCCCGAATTCACACAGATCGATATGGAAATGTCGTTCGTCGATACCGATGACGTATTGAACGTCGGCGAAGGACTTATAAAGCACATTTTCAAGGATTGCATGGGTATCGATATTCCCACTCCGCTTCCCAGATACACCTTCCGTGAATGTATGGAACGCTTCGGCTCCGATAAGCCCGACCTTCGCTTCGGTATGGAAATTATCAACCTTACCGAAACGCTTACCGGCTGCGGATTCCCCGTGTTCGCTTCGGCTATCGAAGCGGGCGGCTCGGTTCGCGCAATCAATCTTAAGGGCTATGCCGAAAAGCTTTCGCGCAAGGAAATCGATAAGCTCGGCGAATATGCAAAGGGCTGCGGCGCAAAGGGCTTGGCTTGGGTCAAGAGAAGCGAAGCCGACAGCGGCTCGTTCCTCAAGCACATGACCGATTCCGAGCTGAACGCTATTTACGCGGCAACAGATTGCGAAAAGGGCGATATTCTGCTTATTCTCGCCGATAGCGATAACAACCGCGTGCTCACCCAGCTCGGTCAGCTCCGCGTTGAAGCGGCAAACAGATTGGGCGTTGAAAGAAGCGGATATAACTTCCTTTGGGTTGTCGAAATGCCCTTCTTTGAATATGATTACGAATCGGGCGAATGGGTTGCAATGCACCACCCGTTCACAAGTCCTATGGACGAATGTGTCGAATATCTCGATAGCGATAAGGGCAAGGTACGCGCAAAGGCATACGACTTGGTTCTTAACGGTATCGAGCTTTCGAGCGGCTCTATCCGTATAACCGAACCCGCGCTTCAGGCAAAGATTTTCGATCTTCTCGGTCTTTCGAAGGAAGAAGCACAGGTTAAGTTCGGCTACCTGCTTGAAGCATTCCGTTACGGCGCACCTCCTCACGGCGGTATGGGTATCGGACTTGACAGATTGGTAATGCAGATGCTCGGCGCAACGAGCCTGCGCGACGTCGTTGCTTATCCCAAAATGCAGAACGCAAAGGAATTGATGACCGACTGTCCCGCAGAGGTTCCGGCAGAAGCGATTGCCGAATTGGGAATCAAAATCGAAAAAGAAGACAAGAAATAACATATAAAAGATAAAAGACAGAAAGGTAGATATGCGTTAACGGGTTTGTTTCACGCATTATCGCGAAACTGATATGGTAGAAATTACTGACGTTCGAAAAAGCTACGGTAATAAGCACGCGGTAAACGGAATATCGTTCGAGGTCAAGGAAGGCGAAATATTGGGCTTTCTCGGCCCGAACGGCGCGGGCAAAAGTACCACGCTGAATATTATCACCGGATATCTTTCGGCAGACAGCGGAAGTGTTAAGATAGACGGTACCGATATACTCGAAGAGCCTCTGAAGGCGAAGAAGGATATCGGCTTTTTGCCCGAAATTCCGCCGCTTTACGTCGAAATGACTGTGCTTGAATATTTGAACTTCGTTTATGACCTTAAGGGCTGTAAGCTTCCGAGAAAACAGCACTTGAAGGAAATCTGCGAGGTTGTAAAGATTTGGGACGTCGGTAATCGACTTATAAAGAATCTTTCGAAGGGTTATCGTCAGAGAGTCGGCATCGCGCAGGCTCTTATCGGCAACCCGAAGGTGCTTATTTTCGACGAACCCACGATCGGTCTTGACCCCAGACAGATTATCGAAATAAGAAACCTTATCAAAATGCTCGGCAGAGAGCATACCATAATTCTTTCCACCCATATTCTTCCCGAGGTTCAGGCGGTTTGCGATAGAATCGTTGTTATCAATAAGGGCGAAATCGTCGCAAACGAAAAAACCGAAGACCTCATAAACGCTGTCGACGGCTCGAGAAAGCTCGTTGCGAAGATAGTCGGCCCCGAAGATGAGGTGCTCAAAGCAATTCGCTCGCTCGGCGGTGTTAAAACGGCAGAGGTTTTGGGCAAGCGCGATACCGACAGTATCAGCTATATGATCGAATCGCAGGAAAGAGTCGATATAAGAAAACCGCTGTTCGCGCTTCTTGCAGGCAGAAATTGGCCCTTGATCGGTCTTGAAGGTATGGAATTGAGCCTTGAAGACATCTTTATGCGCCTTGTCGGCAAGGAAAGCAAGGAACAGAGCAAAAAAACAAAGAAAGGTGTGAAATAAATGTTTGCAATATATACCCGTGAGCTTAAATCATATTTTCTCACACCTATCGGATACATTTTCTGCGGTATGTTTCTCGTGGTTTCGGGCTTGGTGTTCTCGCAGAGCACTCTTATGCTCGAATCCCCCAGCACCAACAGTATCGGCGAATATTTTATATGGATGATGGCGATTTTCGCTATCCTTCTTCCGCTTTTAACAATGAAATCCTTCTCGGAGGACAGAAAAAGCAGAACCGACCAAATACTCTTAACCAGCCCCGTTTCGATATTAGGCATCGTTTTGGGTAAATACCTCGCGGCGCTTACCGTGTTTGCGGCAACCTTCGTTGCAAACAGCTTCAATTTCGTGCTTTTGTTTATGTACGGCACACCGAACGCTGTATCGATCTTTATGAATATCTTCGGTATATTCCTGCTCGGCGCGGCGTTTCTGGCAATCGGCGTTTTGCTTTCCTCGCTTACCGAAAACCAGCTTATCGCGGCTGTTTCGGCAATGGGCGTAAACGCGGCAATGCTTCTTATCAGCCTTATTGCAGGCTCTGTCGAAAGCACCTTCTGGCGCACCGTGCTTAAATGGTTCTCGGTTATCGACAGATTCGTTCCCTTCACCAACCAAATGCTCGATATTTCTGCGATAATTTATTATATCAGCCTTGCGGCTATCGCAGTCTTCCTCACAACGCGCGTTATCGAAAAACGCCGTTGGGCATAAAGAAAGGCGGTAAAAAAGAATGAGCAACAAAAAAAATACCGCCGGAAGAGATAACCGCCGCTATAAATACGGCTCGCTTTCCGTTGTGTTCACGGTAGTGTTTCTCGCACTCGTGATCGCGGTCAACCTCTTCTTCTCGGCACTTTCGCTTTCCGGCGATCTGACTGTCGACCTCACTCAAGAGGATTTTACCTCTATCGGTGAAGAATCCGAACGCTTGCTCGACGAGCTCGGCAAGGATCTCGATATTACTATCACCTTTATGTCCGCCCGCGATAAATTCGATATGGCGGAAAACAACTATAACGGTATTAACCTTACCGGCTTGGTGCGCGACCTCGCCGAAAATTACCAGCGCGAATACGACGGTAACGGCGATAAGGGTACGATAAAGGTTCAGTACAAGGAGCTCGATACCGACCCCGAATTCGAAAGAAAGTATTTGGAGGAATCGACCACCAAGCTTTCCGCTACCAGCGTTATCGTTCAGGGTAAGTATCACTATCGCGTGCTCGACCTCGCTTCCTTCTTCACACTTAACGAAAACGGCGTTTACCACTCCTTTAACGGTGAATACCGTCTTACCACCGCTATGCTTCAGAGCTCTATCACCGAATCGCAGGTGGTAACGCTCACCTACGGCAACGGCGAACCTATCGGCGCAGACGGACTTATCGCATATACCTCCTCGGTTGCAGGTCTTGCGGCGGTGCTTCAGGACGCGGGCTTTGAAATCAAAACCGTAAATCTCGAATCCGAAGATATCGACCCCCGCACCGAAATTCTTATTACCTACGATCCCGTAACCGATCTTACCACGGTCGAAACCGATAAAATAACGAAATATCTCGCAAGCCGTAATTCTTATATGGTTTTCGTTGATTCGCAAACAACGGCATTGCCCAATCTTCAGTCGATGCTGAGCGATAACTGGGGTATCGATTATAAGCCTATGTACCGCATTACCGATGAAAGCCATTCGCTCGGCTCGGTAAGCACTATCAACGCAAAATATCCCGCAATAAACAGCGAAGAGCAGAACGGAAGCGCCGCATACCAGATTCGTAAAACGGTAAGCGATATGGGCGGTACTATCGCCACCGCGCTCCCCGAAAGCGTCGAGCTCGTTGTGCGCGACGGTCTTACTCAGGACAGCTTCCAGGTAGAAACCGTGCTCACCACCTATGAAACCGCAAAATCGGCAACCGAAACCGAAGCAGGCACCGAAGGCGAAATGCCGCTTATGCTGCTTTCGACAAAATACGGCTATGGCGAAAACAACGTTACCGAATATTCCTACGTAACGCTTGTCGGCTCTACCGAATTTGCCGATACCGCACATCTCGTTTCGGAAAACTACGGTAACAAGCGTATGGTTCTTTCCTGCGCGCGTATTTTCGCGGCTAACCGCGTTGCGCCCGATATCGAAGCGCGTCAGTTCACCTCGACCGCGCTTAATATCGAAACGGGCACGGCAAGATTCCTTTCCTGGACGATCTGCACCGTGCTTCCCGCGGCGATAATCATTTGCGGTATCGTGGTATTCTTCAGAAGAAGACATATGTAACAGCAAAATCTTTCGCGCGGGGAAGCTCTTTTCCCGCGCGAAACTTGACAGAAGGATGTTTTAAATGAAAAAACAAATTATAGTAATAGTGTCTGCCGCGCTTGCGGCACTGCTGTTGTTTACGTCGTACGTTGTGTTTTTCAAGGAAGATAATATCGAAGAGGTCGGCGACCCTTTTTATACTCTTACCGAAGAGGTAAAAACCGCGCTTTCCGAAACCGAGGACGACGTTACGATAACGCTTTGCGGATACGACGGCGACGATGCCGAATGGGAAAGAATCTATCTTTTCGCACAGGCGATTGCCGCGGTTGACCGCGACATCGAGCTCGAAACCGAAGAAGAGGGCTCTTTTTCGGGCGTTAAGGTAGAAGCAAACGGCAAAAGCAAGGAAATCGCAAAGGCAGATTTTCATAAAAAGCTTTACGACGGTACGAATTATGCCTTCGACGGCGAAAAGCTTATAGTCAACGCAATTCTTTCGCTTTCGGGCAGGGAAGAAAAGGAAATTTCTCTCCGTGCACTCGAAGGCTACGATACCGACGGCGATACCGTCACCACATCGGGCGCGCCCTTTATTTTCCCCGCGCTTCAAAGAAGCCAGATTTCGTTCCTTACCATAGGAAACAGCCACGGCGAATATTCGATATATAAAGACGGAAACGATTTTTACTTCGGCTCCTCGCGCGCGGTTGCTTATAACGACGAAATGTTTTCACAGCTTACCACAAACTGCCGCTATGCCGTTGCATACGGCAAAATGAAGCTTCCCGAAGGCAAGGGCTTCGATACATACGGACTCGGCGATAAGGATAAAGCGACCGCTCATTATTCGATTATGACCGACGTCGGAACCGACGGTAACTATTTCCTTCACAGCGTTTATATCGGCGACCTTTCCTCGACCGGTAATTACTACTATGCGCGCTATATCGGCGGTATTTTCACCCCCGCGAAGAACGAGGGCGAAAGCGATAAGCTCGTGCAGAATCTGAGCAAGGATTTTGTGTACTTCCTTCCCACAAGCACGGTCGATGAATCTATCGCGCTTCCCGAAACCGCGATTATGAAGCCGACTATCGTCAACGCGATAACCAATAACGAACAGCTTCTTACTATCGATAATATCCGTATCGACCTTTTCGGCGACGGCGTTAGCGCATCTGTAAAGAATATGAGCGATTTCAATCCCGCACCCAATTTGAGCGCGGTAGATACCTCTTCGCTCACCACCGTTATTTCGGATAAGAAAATAGCCGACGATTATTCGAGCTATTCTGACGGCTGGCACAAGCATATCGACGTTTTCGGTGCGTTTACCAGCTCGAACGGCAAGGATACCTATATCGAAGCCGCGCTTGCAAAGAGCGGCACGAACGGCGAATATAAGCTCACCTTCGGCTTGCTCCGCGATGAAGCGAACGGCGCGTACCTTCCTTCGAAGATTACCGTCACCAAATCCCACGACGGTGTTAACTGGCACGATATTGAAAACGGCGAAATTTCGATTTCGCACAACGATAAATCGCTTAACCGCTACGAGCTTTCGTTCAGCGACGAAGCTACGGTTAAGTTTGTTCGAATCGCATTTGACGTTCCTCAGAGAGCGCAGACCTACGTTGTTTTCGATGAAGTAAGAATTTACGTCGACGGCGACGACGCACAGCCCTCCAGCGCGATTGGCGGACAGTGGAAGCTCACCGCACCGACGAGCTATATCCAGAGCGGAATGAACTATTCCTTCCTCGATATGTCCAACTTCAATAATTTCGTTCAGATAATGGCTTCGCTCGAGGGTGAACGCGTTGTTGCAAGCGGATTCGGCGATAACGGCGATGCGACAAGCCTCAAAACCGATATTCTTGCAAAATACGGGCTCGATAACCCCGATAAGCATTTTTCGTTCGAATACGACGGAGTTATAACCGACCTTTACGTTTCGAAGCGTAACGAGCAGGGTAAATATTACCTCTATTCCACCTTCACGGGTGAGCTCGAGGGTCAGAAGATCAACGCTACGACCGACGTTATCGTTGAAATTTCCGCCGAAACCGCGCCTTTTCTTGCTTGGGATATAGTCGAATATCTCGATCACTCGCTCTTCTCGATTTATATCGTCGATATTACCGAAATGGAAATCAGCGCAGACGGCAATACCTATAAATTCGACCTTTCGCTTAATTCCGAGGGTAGCTTGGGCGACGTTAAGTATAACGGCAAGAGCTATGACGTTACCAGCTTTAAATATCTTTATCAGTCGATAATCGGTATTTATATGCAGGACGAATACACCCCCAACGAAAACGAAAAGCCCGAAGAATACCTGCGTATAAAGATTCATACCGAAACCAACTCCCCCGAAATCGTATTCTACCGCGTTTCTTCCTCGAAGTGCTACTTCACTATCGACGGACAGGGCAGCTATTATGCGCTTGTCGAGGACGTAAACGAGGCGAGGGAAAAGCTGTTTGCATACGTTAACGGCGAGATTGTCACAAAATGAAAAAAGCGATAATATGCTTCCTGCTTGTTGTTTCTCTCTTGCTCTGCGCCTGCGCCGAGGAAGAGGGGAATAACGCAGAGCTTAAAAGCGCGCTCGAAAGCGCAATTTCGGCAACCAATTCCGAAGAAGCGTTTTCGGGGCAGTATATGCTCGAAATAAGCTTCGGCAAGGGCGTTGCGCTCTATTATGCGCTGGGCGACGTTGAATGCGACCGAAGCGCAAAAAAGGCGTTCGTTTCGTTCAGCCAAACCTATCTCGGCATTTCGTCGGGCGCGAAGAACTATATCGAAAGCGGTAAAATCATTTCGGTCGAGGGCGAAACCGCCACCGAAATCGAGGGCAACACCGAAGGATTTCTTGCGAAGTTCCCCTATGGCGCCGTTTTTCCGCTTCCCGAAAATGCGTCGCTTACCACGAACGAAACTATGGTCGGCACGACCTATACCGTTATCCGCAACGATACGAAGAGCATTTGCGAAAACGTCGTCGGTGACGATATTTACGAAATGGTTGACGTTCTGAAGCAGCCGCAGAAGGATAAAACCGAATACAGCGAAACCGAATGCACCTATACCGTTTCGGAAGGCAGGGTAACGGGTGTTCGCTATGAATTCGATATGAAGCTTTTCGATACCCCTGCATATATTCCCGGTTACAGTATGCCCGAAAGCGAATATACCGTGCAGTTCCACGTGGTTGCGAAAATAAGCTACAACGAATTCGGCAGTGGAGTAGAGGTCGAAGAATACGTCGGCGGGGAAAGCGAAATTTCCTCTTGACAAATTCCGATTTTAGCGTTATATTAATAGCAAGCAAGAGCTCTGCTTAACAAAAAATCAATATTAACGGGGTGCTGTGCTTGAAAAGCACGGCTGAGAACATACCCGAGGAACCTGATGCGGATAATGCCGCCG
>JAZTXJ010000031.1:0-50708 GCA_045636285.1 Eubacteriales bacterium | reverse complement strand
ATTACCTCGAACGTTACTTACGGCAAGAATACCGGGGCAACACCCGATGGCAGAAAGGCTTCTGCGCCCTATGCACCCGGCGCAAACCCGTTGCACAACCGCGAAGAAAACGGTGCGCTTGCTTCGCTTAACTCGGTAGCTAAAATCGATTACAACGACTGCCGCGACGGAATTTCCAATACCTTCTCGATCACTCCCGAAGCATTGGGACACACCGAAGAAGAAAGAGTAATCAATCTCGTTGCGATACTTGACGGATATTTCGCTAAAAAGGCTCACCATATCAACGTCAACGTTATGAACAGAGATACTCTTATGAAGGCTTATGAAAACCCCGAAGCATATCCGAACCTTACTATTCGCGTTTCCGGATATGCCGTAAACTTCAGCAAGCTTTCCCGCGAACAGCAGCGCGAAGTTATCAGCAGAACCTTCCACGAAGCGATGTGAGCGGATTTATGAACGGAAAGGTTCATTCGATTCAAAGTCTTGGAACGGTAGACGGACCCGGAATACGTTTTGTGGTCTTTACACAAGGATGTAATCTTCGTTGCGGTTGCTGTCATAATCCTGATACTTGGGATATTTCGGGGGGAACAGAATATTCCCCGAACGAAATTGTTGAAAAAGCAATCCGATTCAAAGAATATTTCGGAAACGACGGAGGGATTACGGTTTCGGGCGGCGAGCCTTTACTCCAAGCGGAATTTGTTAAAGAGATATTTGAGCTTTCGAAAGCTAACGGTATCAACACCTGTCTTGATACCTCGGGCAGTATTTTGAACGAAAGTGTTAAAGCGCTTCTTTCGCAGACCGACAGAGTTCTGCTCGATATTAAGTACACCGATGAGGACGGCTATAACAATTACGTCGGCTGTTCTTACGATAAGCCTATTGAATTTCTGAAATATCTAGATTCAATGAATATCCCCACCACCTTAAGACAGGTGATAATCCCTACTTTGAACGATAACGTTCAAAATATAAATAGGTTAAATGAAATCGCAAGGATGCACAAATGTGTAGACAAGATTGAGCTTTTGCCTTTTAAAAAGATATGTAAGGTCAAATACGATAAGCTCAATATTCCTTTCAGGTTTGCGGAATTCAACGAACCCGAAAGGGAAGTAATGTCTTTGCTGAATAAAGCATTAATCCAACCGTAAAAAAGACCTCTGCATTGTTTAATGCAGAGGTTTTTCTTATTGTTCGGTCTGATATTCCTCGGGAAGAAATTCGAGAGGAATGTATTTGTAAAGGGTTTGCAAAAGCGTGTCTTTCGAGAAGCCGCCGCCGACAAGGGTAGTTCCGTTGGATTTTTCGTATTTACATACACCGTGTTCAGCCGCTTTTTCTTGGGTGTATTCGTAAAGATAACAAATTTCGAAATCGCGGTATCCCGTATCGTTCGATGCAACCTTTTCTTTTGCGGTATAGTGTGTTACGGTAGGGATAAAGACAGGAGATTCGATAGTAATTTCACCCGTTTCGGCGCTCTTTCTTATATCGAGAGAAAGCATACCCGCAAGCATATTTCTGCCCGCTACCATACCCGAAACGAAGTTGCCGAGCGAATACACAACAAGCGTTTTACTGCCGGTTTCGGAGGTCATCCATTGCATCGGCTGAATAACGTGAGGGTGCATACCGAGCACGACGTCGACACCGAGCTCGCACATAAGCGTTGCGTATTCCTTCTGCTCGCTGTTCACGCCAAACGTATCTTCATAACCCCAGTGGCAAGAAACGATTATAACGTCTGCGACAAGCTTCGCCGCGGCAACCTGCTTTCTGACAAGCTCTTTTTCGAAATAAGGGATTACAAAGCTTGTTCCGGAAGGGGGTCTGATGCCGTTTGTACTGTAGGTATATGCAAGGAACGCGATGCGAATATCTTCTTTTTCGATAACCGTGATGTTTTCAACAGAATCCTGAGTGGGATAATAACCGATAACCTCGAGTCCTTTGTTTTCGAAATAATCGTTGCAGAATTCAAGATAGCTTGTATCGTTCGAATCGAGCATATGGTTGTGAGCCACGTTAACAACGTCGAATCCGAGATCGACAACCTCTTCGCCTATTGCTATGGGGGAGTTGAATCTGGGATATCCGTGCACGGGACCGCTTGTTCCGCCTACAAGGGTTTCCTGATTAATATAGGCGATATCTGCGTTTTCGATAAGAGACGCTACGTTTTTATATATCGGCGAAAAATCATATTCTGCGTTGTGAAGATCGTTATAGCTCGGTGTTGTGCCGTTGTTGCGAGCGGCTACCTGAATAGCGTTATAGAACACAGAGGGATGAATGATATTATCGGGGCAGGCAAGGAAGTTAACTACGCTGTCCTGCGGTTCTGTGCTTTCTTCGGATATTTCCGCGGAAATGTCTGAATTATTTTCGGATTCGGAAGAGGATTCGTTTGTTGCTGACGATTCGGAAGAGGAATCCGAAACCGTTTCGCTCGAAGAAGAGCTTTCCGAAAGTGATTCATCCAGCCAGGGAAGCTGGCAGGCATACAAAGAAATGATTATCGTAAGCAGCGCAAGAAAAAGCGCAAGTGTTTTTTTGATTTTTCTTATCATTTTGACCGTCCTTTAAATGTTATGTAAATATTATAATACTTTTTATAAAAAATGCAACTGTTTTCTATAAGTTAACAAGTGAAACCGCTATAATTGCTTGACATTAAAGAGAAAAACATATATAATACATATAATAAATTAAGGAGAATTGATCATGAAAAGAGCTATTGGATTTCTTCTCATATTCATATTGATTTTATCGGTTTTACCGTTCTCGGCTTTTGCCGCTGAACCCGATGTTTTAACAGGAGATAAGGTCGCTATATTTTACGATGCCGATTATCTTATGATAAACGGCAAAAAGATCGAACCTTCGTCCAGCATCGACCTTTCTGTTATAATCAAGGTTTCCGGTTATGAATCTGCCTACGGCGCGATCTATTTAAACGGTACCCGCCATGCAGGACTTAACGACGGCGAAAACACTTTGAAGTTTAACAGCTCCGTTTTGAAAGACGGTAGCAACGAAATAAGAATCGTTTTGAGCGCGTCTAACGGCGAATACAGCGATTCTACCGTTTACGGCAACGTAAATGCAGACGATATAACCATAGATTCTTTTGAATTCCTTGATGGATTTTCCAAGAACATTACGGGAATAAACTTCTATATGCCTATAGTCGGACAAGCAGGCACAGAAGTAAAGAAGGAATCGTTTAAAAACGGTATTGCTGTCGGCGACGGCTGGTCGGCAGACACCAAGCTCGGCGGTACCTCACCTAACGTTCCCGTTTCGGTCGGTTATCTTTTCGATAAGCCCGAAACAGACGGTATGTTTATTATCGACACAACTACTCTTGCAGACGGCAAGCATAATTTCGAATTTTATAAGGGATCCGAAAAGATTGCCGAAAAAGAATACCTTATCGATAACAAAGCACCCGTTATTGAATTTTCCGTAGCAAATAATGCAAACGTATCTCGTCTTGAAAGGGTTACTTATAAGGTAAACGACACCACAGAAACCGAATCGGTTCTTTATCTCGACGGTAAAAAGGCCACAGAAATCAACACAAAGAAGCTTAGCGTCGGTTCTCACACTGCGGTCGTAACCGCAACCGACGGATGCGGCAACAGCTCGACAAAGGTATTGAATTTCAACGTAATCGACAAGCGTTACTCCGTTAAATTCAACGAAGAATCGGTTACTATGTCGGTTTTGGGCGATGCTGACGTTTATTCCGCTACTCTTATAAAAGATATCCGTATGTTTGAAAACAGCTACGGATCGGTAAACCAGAACTATCTCCGTTCGGACAACGAAATTCTCGTTTCTTTCGATGAAAAAGAAGAAATCGTTACCGGTTCTGTCGGTAACTCTCTGCCTTACCATTCGTTTGTTGTAAATACAGACGGTGTTAAGGATGACTTTGTGGTTGTTTCCTATACCGGCGAAACCGGCAACGGAAGCGGTATTGTACTTAAAGCATGGAACTACAAGGAAAGCCGCTGGGACGTTATCGGTAAAGGCAGAAGCGGCGAAGAAATATCGGTCAAGGTCGATATCGAAACCTATTCCTATAAAAAGAAAATGCGTGTTAACGCAATGCCCGATATCGTTTATAACGGAAGCGATACTTTGATATGGAATTCCGATACACAGTATTATTCCCGTTTTAAAGACCTTAATGAATATTATTATGCCATTACAAACTATACCGTTGAAGAGTATAACAAGGGCAACGTCGGATATTACGTTCACACGGGTGACCTTATTGACCAGACGAACGCAGGCGATAAAGTAGCTCACGACGAATTCAAGGTTGCATCTACCGCACAGCAGATACTCGATAAGGCAAACGTTCCCAACGGTGTTGTAAGCGGTAACCACGATATTGTTCATACAGAAGCGGATTATTCGTATTATTGGAAGTATTTCGGCGAAGAAAGATATAAGAACTTCGATTGGTTCGGCGGAAGCTTGAACAATAATATGCACCACTACGATCTCGTTTCGCTCGGCGCTTATGATTTTGTATTCCTTTATCTTGGTTGTTATATGGAAACTCAAGAGGATACGATTGCTTGGGCTAACGAGGTTTGCAAGGCTTATCCCGACAGAAACGTAGTTATCTGCACACACGAATATCTTCTTCCTTCGGGTGAATATTCGAGCGATCGTTCGCTGGTTATATGGGACGAAATCATCGTGCCGAATGAAAACGTAATTATGGTTCTCTGCGGTCACAACGAAGGCGTATGTGATCAGGTAAAGCAGGTAGGCGATAGCGACAGATACGTGCTCGAAATACTTGCCGATTATCAATTCGCAGAGCTTGGCAAGGGTCCCCAGCACGTTTTGAACGGTTGTACCTGCGACGGTGAAGGCTACGTACGTATTATGACCTTCAATGAAGCAGGTCAGATGATATCTACAACCTATTCGCCCGTTGTTGAAAAGTTCGATATCGATCCTTATAATTTCTATCCTTCTTATTCGGACAGCTTTGTATATGATCTGAATATGATCCCCGCAAACCGTTCTATCAAAACCACCGCCTTTAACGTAGTTTACAATCCCGAAAAGGTCGGCTCGATAGGCGAAGACGATATCAGCCTTAAGGGCTCTGAAGCGTTCTATGCTGTTATCGAAAACGGCGAAAACGATTTGCTTACAAACGTATACGTTCTTCGTGAATACGAGGTCGATTACGATCCCGACAAGAAAACCGAAAAAGAAATTCCCGAAGCCGAAAAGATTTATTCGGGCGGATATAGTAACGTTAGCGAAAACTTCAGAATGAACGAAGACAATAAATTCCCCGATCAAGAATTTATTTCGCTCGGCTTGAATCTTATGCCCAGCGATGCGAAATCGCTTTATCAGACATCCGGCAGTAACATATTCGAAAAGACGGTAGGCGCAAACGGTTCTGTTACTATTTCTCACGAAAAGGGAAATAACGCAAACTGGGTAACGCTGGCAAACACCGTAAACAAGAAGATTGACGTAAGCGAATACGACCGCATTTACTTCGGTGTTACTGCGGACAAAAACGCAAAATGGAATATTTACGTTAATTTCCAATCAACAGAAATCAATTTCTCGCAGAACAAGGATATTGCTTCGCTGTTTGGATACGTTAATAAAGCGCCGAGTGATATTCAGGGAACCTGGAACGGCTATATCGATATTTCCGATATAGTTTCGGGCGAACAAACTGTAAAGAGCATTTATCTTGTAACCGCAACACCCGGACAGACGGTTACGTTTGATTATCTCTTCTTGGCAAAATCCGACGGCGGTAAGGTTAAATTCATTACAAACGATACTACCGCGGTTGCTTATGAAGCGAAAATCGGCGAAAAAATCAATCTCCCCGGCGATCCCTTCAAGCAGGGCCATACCTTTGTTGGTTGGTATACCTCAAAAGAAGGCGGCGAAAAGGTTACCGAAGCAATAACAGCTACGGAAAACGTAACCGAAATTTATGCAAGATTCACCGAAAATGCAACGACAGAAGAATCTGTTAAGACCTATAATACCGAAATTAATCTTGAACGTCCCGCGGTAGGAAAGATAGTTTTTGTAATTTGCAGTCTTCTTACAATGCTTATCGTTGTTTTGGTTCTGTTGTTAAAGATCAAAAAGAGTTCAAAAAAACAGGTGTAGTATGAAAAAAAGTTTTATTTTGATAATAGTCGCGCTTTTGACCTTGTTTACGTCTGTTATCACTTGCACTGCAAGCGATAACGACGCAACCTTGAAAGCCGAATATTCATACGACGGTAACGGTAAAACTATTACCGTAGATGCTCGCTTTGTCGATATCAAAGCAAAAGAGGGCATTATCACAATCGAATACCATATCGAATACGATAAAAATGCGCTTGAGCTTATTTCTTATGAAACCGTATTCCCCGAAGATTGGAAGCCTTTGCTCGAAAATCAGATGGTAGAGGATTTTTCGGAAAAAAAAGAAGAAGGCCGCATAAACTGGACCTTCGTGGTAATTGCAGTAGGAAAAGGCGCGAAGGAAGATAACGAGCTCGGTATTAAGCTTTCCTTCAAGCCTCTTAATAACAGCAAAACCGATATTAAGTTTAACTGCAAGGACATTGGTACCGAAGTACTTGAAAACGGCAAAACCGTTTCCTTGGAGCATATTTCCGGTAACTCGCTTAATATAGCTGTTGATCTTTCCGAACCCGAAAAATCCGAAATAAGCGAAATCGATCCCAACGCTCCCGCAGGCAATAATTCGCAAAGCGCAAATGCAAGCACCGGCAACAACGCCGAATCGATAAACGATAATTCCGAAGACAGCAACGTAGATAACGAACAAAGCGACAACAGCTTGGTTCTTTGGATCGTTATCGGTATCGGAGTTTTGGGTGTTGCGGCGGTTATCGTCTTGGTTTCAAAAACAAAGAAAGGCTGATTCTATGATTAAGTTTATTCGCGAAAATTTAAGCATGATAACAAAATTCATGCTTACTCATTTGGTAATGTCGATTCTCGGCATTATGGTGGGATTGGCTGTTCTTTCTATAGAAACACAAACCTCGGGTTTTTCTATGATCGCAGTTATTGGCGGTCTGTTTACTGTTGGATTTATGTGCTTTATGCATTATGATGACAGCTTCTTTTTCGGCGTAAAGGAAGGAATTAAGGTACGCGCCGAAGGCGGCAAGGTCGATAGCTTAAAGGGTCTTAAAATATCTGTTATTGCACATATTCCCGTTATTGTTGTTGCACTTGTGGTTATCGGTTTTCAAATTTTCTCTTCCGAAAACACGTCTATTCCCATGCTTCTTTATTACTTCTTCCAGGGCAGCTACATTCCGTGGTATGCTTTGCAGCAGTATGTCGGAGTTATCGGATACGTTACTCTTACAATGTTGCCCGCAATCGTTGCAGGCGGTCTTGGATACGCAATCGGTTCGAAGGATAAAACCTTGCGCGGTATGATGGGTATGAACGTTAAGCCGCCCTTTGACGGTCCGCTCGAAAGAAAACCGAGAAACATCGATAAAAAGTAATATTATAACGTTGATTCGCATATGAATTTCACAAATTATTTTGTGAGGTAAATATGCGTTTTAACATTTTTAAAGAAGCACGGCTGAGCTTGTATATCGTTGCGCTTTTAATGACTGTTTTTATATTGTTTTATTTCTTTGCTTCGATGTTCACCTCGATGGGATATAAAAGATTCAGAAGCATTAAATCTGCGGAAGTCACCGTTGATGACAGGCATATTATAATTCTCGATGCAGGTCACGGCGGTGAAGATCCGGGTGCTGTTTCGGGTGATTTGATCGAAAAAGATCTTAATTTCGAAATAACGATGCAGCTTTCGGCATTGCTTGATTCTTGTGGATATAACGCAGTCCTCACAAGAAAAGACGATAATCTGTTATATAACGAAGGTCAGGAAAACAGAAAAAAGTATTACGATTTAAGAAACCGTGCCGAGTTTGTTACAAAATACCCGAATGCAATATTTGTCAGCATACACATGAACAAGTTTTCTGCCGAATATTGCAAAGGATTGCAAGCATTTTATTCCGATAACGATCAAAGAAGCACAATTCTTGCCGAAAATATACAAAACAGCGCAAGAATGTTGCAAACCGATAACAAAAGACAAATCAAATGCGGAAACGACACTATATTTTTGCTTGAAAATATTACGATTCCCGCAGTTTTGGTTGAATGCGGATTTATTTCAAACAGCGAAGAAGCTCTATTGTTGAAACAGAATGAATATAAAACGGCTTTAACGTTATCTATTTATTGCGGTATAGCCGAATTTACGGAGAATTTCGATGAAAACTGAATACTTTTGCGAAAATTGCGGTTTTGTCGCATCCAAATGGTACGGCAAGTGCCCGCAATGTCAAGAATGGAATACATTTTCGGAACGCGAAAACATTACAGAAACCTCTTCAAAATCCAAAAGCAAACGCCCCAGAGTTGACAACAACGTAATTACGGATAAACCCAAGGCGTGCAGAATTAAAGATATATCTTTTTTGGAAAAAGAAAGAACGAGCACGGGAATCAGCGAATTCGACAGAGTGCTTGGCGGGGGAATTGTCGCGGGCTCTGTGGTGCTTCTTTCGGGCGAGCCGGGAATAGGGAAGTCCACCCTTCTTTTGCAGATATGCAGAGAATTGGGCGATCACGGTCGAGTTTTATATATAACCGGCGAAGAATCTGCCGCACAAATTAAAATTCGTTGCCGCAGACTCGGCGTTGATCACGACGAAGTATTTGTTCTTAGCGAAAATAATATCGATACTATTATCACGGAAATCAATACGCTTGCGCCCGAAATTGTTATTATCGACTCGATTCAGACCATGTATGATGAAAATTATCCTTCATCACAAGGTAGTATCACTCAGGTACGCCAATGCGCGCTCCGCCTTATCGGTAAAGCAAAGGAAGACGGCGTTTCGATGCTCCTTGTCGGACACGTAAACAAAGAAGGCGCAATAGCAGGCCCGAAGGTACTCGAGCACATGGTGGACGCCGTGCTTTATTTTGAAGGCGATAAACAGCACGCATACAGAATAGTTCGCGCAGAGAAAAACAGATACGGTTCTACGAACGAAATAGGTGTTTTCGAAATGGGCGACGAAGGACTTACAGAAATTGAAAAACCCTCGGAAATGCTGCTTTCGCAACGTCCTAAGGGCGTACCGGGAAACTGTCCCGTGTGTGTTATTGAAGGTAGCAGACCGATTATAGCCGAGGTTCAGTGTCTTGCTACGCCGACCGCTTATCCTTCGCCGAGAAGAATGTCGTCGGGTATTGATTATAACAGAACCGCTCTTTTGCTTGCAGTGCTTGAAAAACGGCTCGGTATGCGATTTTCCACGCAGGACGTATACGTTAACGTTGCCGCAGGTATGCGTTTGGTAGAGCCTGCGTGTGATGCCGCTTGCGCGATGGCAATGATCTCTACCTATAAAAACGCGCCGTTGCCCGAGGATCTTATCGTATTTGGCGAAATTGGGCTTGCGGGCGAATGCAGATCTGTCGCTAACACGAGCCAGCGAGTAAATGAAGCAATTCGATTAGGTTTTACTAAAATCGCGGTTCCTTATCGTTCTATAAAAACCTTGAATAAGGTAAACGGTGTTGAATTCATTCCGCTTCGCGGCGTTTTTGATCTGTTGAAATTGATAGACTAATATTGGTTAATATTCAAACGGTGGATATATGAAAGAAAGATATTGCACACCAAATCTTCCTAAATCGCGCGTAAAAAGGGTATTTGTGTCGGGTTTATTGCCCGAAAACCTACTTAAAGAACTGCGCGATATGATGATAAAGCCATATATTCTGGGAAAATCGAAGAATCTTTCGACAGAGCTTGCTTATCATCCGGATATACTTATTAATAACTACCGTACGGGAATGTGGTTTTGTGAACACGATCCTAAATATCTTCCGAAAGGATTGCCGCTGAAGCTGTTTATGGAATCCGAAACAGAGCTCGACGATTTATATCCCGATGACTGTCCGTTTAACAACTTTAGATTGCGTAATGCGTTAGTCTGCGGAAAGAGTGCCGATTATCTAATACAGGCATACGCAGAGTATGAAAATCTGTTAACGATATTCGTACCACAGCAATACGTTAAATGTTCTACAATTATAGTTAATCAACACGCTATAATCACAAGCGACAGTTCTATTGGGAAAATAATGCGTAAAAACGGATTCGACGTGCTGACGTTGCCGAACTGTGACGATATAGGGCTTCGTGGATTTAATCACGGATTAATAGGTGGCTGTGCAGGAAAAATTTCAGACGATACAATCGTGTTTACAGGGAACCTTAATTTATATAAATACGGTGATGATATTTATGATTTTTGTGCGAACCACAGAGTATATTGTTTGTCATTAAGTAATGATCCTTTATACGATTACGGAGGAATACTTCCGATAACCGAATTCACAACAGACGACGATGAAGACGTTTCGGTCTTATTTGACGAAGCAGAGGCATTATATAGGCAATACGAATGATTTAAGCCCATATAATAACGTTATGTCATTTCCCTATATTATATAAAATTTCTATTTTATATAATTAACTGTATAAAGACAGGGGAGAATAAATTAGTTTAATTATTATCCCCTATCACGATATATTGAAAGAAAAAAGCAGCTATGAAAGCTGCTTTCTTTTTTTATCCTCTGTCTATAAATACCCTTTCGTCTGTGGACCAAGGGTCTTCGGGGCGTTCATCGGGATGTTCGTCATAATAAGGATCGATTACGTATTTTTTAATTACGGGATACGAACAGTAAACACCGAGATAAGTTAAGAACGAGAATACGAAAATACAAATTAAGATAATAGTAAACTGCGGCAGGAGTATATATGCGTAAAGCATAAATACAGCGAACAGTATTGCACCCAACAAACCCACTAAATTTCTCTTGAAGCCGAGTGCGGTAAGATAGAAGGAGTTCTTAATGATCTTCCCTATCGACATTTCGCAGGTAACGAGCTGAAGATAGATATAGGGACGCATCATATAATATACCGCGGCGAACGCTATAGACGCATAGAAGAACACGAGATACATAAAACTGCTGCCTGCGGCTGTGCTATAAGCGAGAATGTTATAAACGAGCAAAACGAGCAAGCAAGAGTCCATTATACCAATAACTATTCCCTGCTTGAAATTGCGTTTAATGGCATAGAAGAAATCGTGCCAGGTATCGACGTGTTCACCGATACAAACGTTGCGCATATTATAAACCATACCGATAGTAGAAACGCCGAACGTAACGAGAAGAACGTAAATAGTGCTCATAAGAGCATTCGATGCTTCCGAAACAATACGGTCGCTTGCGCTACCGCCAAAGGTGGTATAGAGAGCGGAAATAACGGGGCTCGAATCGTTCTTCGCAAATGCGGTCACCTGTGCATACATAGGGCTTGCCGCAGAGGGGACGCTTGTATCGAGAATTCCCGAAACTCCGAATAGTGCAACAAAGAAAAATATATTACAAAGTGCAAAGATAAGGTTTGTGGCAGAAAATTTGCCCAATCTCATTTTTATAAGGCGGAAGAAAAATCCGAAACCGAGCTTTTTATCAAACTCGACCTGCTTTTTGGTTACGCCTTTACCGGTTTTATTGTGTCCGGTAACAAAATTAAATAGTCTTCCCATTCTAAGTCCTCACGCGCGGGGGTGAAATTTTATGTAGCTGTTTTTCATTTTATCTTTAAGGAATTGTGCATACCTTAAAGTAGATGCTATATCGGAGTGCCCCAATATAACCTGAATATCGTGGATATCGGCACCGTTTTCAAGCAAGTGCGCCGCAAAAGAATGTCTTAGTGTGTGCGGTGTGATTTGCTTTTTGATATTAGCGGCGAGCGCGTACGCTTTCAAAATCTTCCAGAAGCCTTGTCTTGTCATACGTTCGCCCGAAACGTTAACAAACAGCGCCGTTTCGTTCTGATCGACAACCATAAGCTTTCTTGCTTTTTCGAGATATACGGTAATCGCTTTTGCCGCAATCGGATATATCGGAATAAAGCGTTCTTTATCGCCCGTGCCGCAACGTATAAAGGAAAGCTGTGAATTGAAGTCTTCGACAGATAAACCGATAAGCTCGGAAACCTTTATGCCGGTTGCATATAATATTTCAAGCATTGCTTTATCACGCAGACCCTTAACGTCGTTCAGATCGGGCTGAGCAAGAAGCGCTTCTACCTCTTTAGAGGTAAGTACAGTCATTTCCTTCTTTTCGGGTTTATCATTATGAACCGATTTTGCGGGGTTGGAATCGCAAATACCTTCGGCAACGAGATATTGGAACAAGCTTCTCATCGAAGAAAGAGTACGGCTGATCGAAGAAGACGATAGCCCCTTCCCTGCCAAATACTTTTTGAAATCCGCGACGATTTCGCTGTTAACGTCGCAAAAATCATCGATACCTTCAATATCTGCATATTCTACAAACTTCTGCAGATCGCGCTTGTATGCCTGAAGAGTGTTATCCGAGCTCTTCTTAACGTCGCGAAGATAGACGAAGTAATTATTCAGTTGTGCTTTAAGCTTATTATTTTCACAACCGGTCATTTCGATTTATCCTAACATTAAATAATCAATAATTAAAGAGAAATTCAAATATAATACGCAAACAAAAATAAACGAGAATAACGAATAAAGCGAGATATATTTTATATAACTGCGTTTATCGTGCAGAAGGCATTTTTTGAAATCAAACGAAACGCTATACACGGCGAAGAGAACAATTAAAAACGAGAAAATGCAAACGAGTAAAAACAATAATACTGCGCTTACAGAAAACCCGAAAAACGAAATTACATAACAAAGAATACATGCATTTATAACCGATAATAACGTAACGGTAAAATGCACTATGAACCTACCTAGCGCGGATAAGTTCAAAATCGATGTCAAAATCAATACCGCTGTTACCGAACAGTGCAAATATTTTGAATTAAGCAATCCAAATATACTGTATAAATACAGCGGATTGCAAAAAACAAAGCAGGATATAAAGAATGAAGCAAGTAAATATTCAATCGATATACCTAATATCAAGTATCGATTTTTCCTAAAGAAAAGACGGGAGAATGTATCGATTCGCTTGTAGAGTGCTTTTGACTTTTCAGAAAAGGAAGCCTTGTTTTTGTATATGGTTAATGCAGTTGTAATATTGTTGTCTTGCAATTTTATCACCGATAAATCGATATGCAAAACAAAAACAGAAAATTACAGCTCGGACGATATTTCATCCGCTCGTTTTGTACAAGCATCCATAGCTTTATTCACGATTCCGAAAAAATCGTTTTCATAGAAGACGTTCAGCGCCGCAAGCGTGGTACCGTTCGGAGAAGCAACCTCGTTGATTAACTGATCGATCGGTCGGTTCGAGGATTCGATCATGGACACCGACCCTTTGATGGTTTTCAATATCAAAGGTAATGCAGATTCGGGAGATATACCCTGCTCCGATGCGGCATCAAGCATAGCCTTTACAAACAAATAAACGTACGCAGGCGAAGAGCCGTGAACCGAAATGATCGGATTCATAAGCTGTTCGTTAATAGGTGTAACGTACGCAACGGAGGACATCATTCTACAAAAGAATTCAAAATTCTTGGGTGCGACAAGCTCGTTATGGCAGACAGCCAAAACACCTTCGCCGACAAGAATCGGAGTGCTCGGCATAGTTCTAATAACGGGTATTTCTCTTCCGCAGGATTCTGTTATATGCTGAATCGTAACAGCCGCGGCGAAAGAAACGACGGTAGCCTTATCGAGCATGCCTTCGATAGCGGAAAGCTCCTTTAAAACGGTTTTTACGATAGCAGGCTTAACCGCCAAGAAAACAAAATCCGCATCTGTGGGAGCAGAGGAAAGCTCGCTGTATACGTTTATACCGAGCGACGAAAACCGCGCAAGCTTCGAGGAATCAATATCATAAACAGAAACGTATTCTGCAGGAACCGTTCCCGATGAAACGAGTCCGCAAGCAACCGCTCCGGCTATATTGCCGCCGCCTATAAATAAAAGCTTTTTGTATTGTGCCATATTATGTTCCTCGAGTTGATTTGTCGTGCAAATATTATAATAATACAATTCCGCTATAATTTCAAGTGCTTTTTCAAATATTATCCAAAATTGTTCATTATGTACTATAATTATGTATACTGCATTATGTAAACCCTTGCAACCTACACATCATTTAGTGCGCTTGGATGATAATAGCTCTATATATAGTTTTAAGGCTTATCGAAATTAACAAGATGCACAAATCAATGGAACGATTTCCTTAATTAAATTTTACTTACTCCTTGAAAAAATCGTCGATTAATGTTATAATTTATTATCTTTTTCAGGAGAGTTATATGAAACGTTTTATAATTGTTCTATTTTTAATATCTTTTGCCTGCTCGGTATTCTTTTCTTCCGCTTCGGCAGAACAAAGCACACAGCCCGATGCCGACCTCGCAATCGTCTTCACGCACGATCTTCATTCGCATCTCGAACCGTTCACTCTTAACGGAAATTCTGTCGGTGGATTTTCGAGAATCCAAACTATTATAAACGAAACAAAAGCCGAATACGCAAACACACTCGTTGTGGACGCAGGCGATTTTTCTATGGGAACGTTATACCAAGCCGCATACGAAACCGCCGCACCCGAATACAGCATGCTCGGCGAATTGGGTTTCGATGCAACTACTTTCGGTAACCACGAGTTCGATTACGGCTTTGATGCAATTCGCAATATGATAACCTCTGCACAGAGCAACACCACTTCCCTTCCTCCTATCCTTTGCTCTAATATCGATGCAAAAGCAAGCGGACTTTCCGACACCGAGCTTAATTCTCTTAATATAAAGGAATACACCGTTATTAAAAAGGGCGATTACAGTATCGCGGTTTTCGGTCTTCTCGGCAGAGATGCGGTTGAGCTTTCCTCTTCTTCCGAATTGGTGTTTACCGATTATATTGAATCCGCAAAGAACACCGTTGCGGAAATAGAAAACTTATATTCTCCCGATTTTATTATCTGCCTTTCGCACGGCGGTACGGGCTCTGATGTAGATGACGAAGACGTCGCACTCGCAGAAGAGGTTCCCGGTATCGATCTTATTATAAGCGGTCATACTCATACCACTCTTAACACCCCTATCGTTGTCAATAATACCGTTATAGCATCTTGCGGCGAGTACGGCGAAAAAGTGGGCAAGGTTCTCTTTAATATAAAGGATAACGGTCCCGAGCTCGTTTCTTATTCTTTGGTAAGAATCGATAATTCCGTTCCTTCCGATGAAAACGCAGAAACGAAATTAAACGATTACAAAAAATACGTTTCGGAATATTTACAGCGTTTCGGTTATAACACTCCCGAGGATATTTTGGCTTATTCTCCTTTTGAATTCCCCGAACAGTCCTCTATGGGTGAAGCTCTTGCAGAGCAACAATTAGGTAACCTCATAAGCGATTCCTATATTTACGCCCTTGAAAACGCCGAAGGCGATAAATACGTTCCCGTAGACGTTGCCGTAGCACCTCTCGGTGTAATTCGCGCTTCTATCGATAAAGGCAACGTAACGGTTGCTCAAGCCTTCGAAATTTCCTCGCTCGGTATCGGTAACGACGGTGTAGCAGGTTACCCTCTTTGCTCGGTTTATTTGTACGGACGTGAGCTCTGGGATCTCGCAGAGGTAGATGCAAGCGTTTCCGCTATTATGCCGTATGCACAGCTTTATTGCTCGGGACTCAATTATTCGGTTAACACAAACCGAATGTTTTTAAACAAAGTTTATGACTGCTGGTTGATCGATGAAAACGGCAACCGTATAGAAATTGAGGACGATAAGCTTTATCGCGTTGTTTCGGGTATGTCTTCTGTTCTTTTGCTCGGTACTGTTAAGGAAAAATCCTTCGGCTTGCTCGAAATCACTCCCAAGGACGCAAACGGAAATCCGATTACGGTTTTCGACGATTTTGTCGCGCTCGATAAAAACGGCGCCGAGGTTAAGGAATGGAAGGCTCTTGCAGACTATCTTTCCTCCTTCCCTAAAAACGAAAACGGAATACCGCAGATTCCTTTTGAGTACCAAACAACACAAGGCAGAAAGAATGTTAACGATTCGTTTGCATTCTCGCAAATTTTCACTCATTGGACTATGATTTCTTGGATCGTTTTGATTGTGGTATTGCTTTTGATCCTCGTTATTGTTGCCGCAGTTGCTTCGATCGTAAAAAAGAAACGCAAAAGCAAAAGGTCCTTAATTGTAGATTCCGAAATCGCGGATTAACACACACCGGAGGTTTTTATGCAGGAAATTATAATTAACAATAACGATGCAGGTCAGCGCATCGATAAATTCCTAACAAAGAAATACAAAAATCTCCCTATTTCGATGATGTATAAGCTTATACGGAAAAAGGATATTACCATAAACCGCAAGCGTGTTAAGGAAAACCAGATACTTTGCGAAGGCGATCTGCTTCGTATTTACGCTCCCGATGACGTTCTTTCGGAAAACGCTCCGAAGAAAATCGTTACAAAGGGCAAGATTTCCGTTGTATACGAAGACGAAAATATTCTTATTGTCGATAAAGAATCGGGCTTGCTCGTTCATTCGGACAGCAACGAAGAAGGCGATACCTTAATCGACCGCATTACTGCATATTTAATCGAAAAGAACGAATATAACCCCGAATCAGAAAACAGCTTTGCGCCCGCGCTTTGCAACAGAATCGACCGAAATACCGAAGGGCTTGTAATAGCCGCCAAAAACGCCGCCGCGCTACGCGAAATGAACGATATAATCAAGGAGCGCAGGATAGAAAAAATCTATCTGGCGGCAGTACACGGCGTTATAAAGCCGCAATCGGGCGAAATATCCTTAAAGCTCGAAAAGGATTCGAAAGAAAATATAGTAAGAGTAAATAATTCAAAGAATTCCAAAACCGCTATCACAAAATACAAAACGATCGCAGTAAGCAGAACCAAAGAATTTTCTTTGGTTGAAATAGAGCTCATTACAGGAAGAACGCACCAGATACGCGTTAGCTTCGCCCATATCGGCCACCCGCTTTTGGGCGACGGAAAATATGCGGTAAACAAAAAGGACCGCGATTTAGGGTATAAATCGCAAGCCCTTTGTGCCTATTCGATTACATTTAAAGGATGCAAAAAAAGCGAAACTCTCAATTACCTTGACGGTGTTACCGTTAAAGCAAAGAAGCCCCGCTTTTTATCGCTGTTTTAATTATATTTCGTTTTTCAGAAGATTTTCATAGGTTTCGCGCTTGATAACGAGTCGTTCTTCGCCGTTACAAACCGAAACCATTGCAGGCTTAGGCAATCTGTTATAATTCATAGCCATAGAATAGTTATAAGCGCCGGTTACGGCAACCGCGAGTATATCGCCGCGCTTGAACTCCTGAAGCGGCATATTATCGCCGATAAGGTCACCGCTTTCACAGCATCTTCCCGCAACCGAACCGATCATATTTCTGGGCAACGAAGCGTTAGTAGCGTTGTAAACCGTGTATTTCGATTCATACAATGCATATCTCGGGTTATCGCACATACCGCCATCAACGCAAACGTATTTTTTATAGCCCTCTATTTCTTTGACAGAGCCTACGGTATAAACCGTCATACCTGCATCGCCGCAGATATATCTACCCATTTCGAAAATGAATATCGGTCGTTCAAGACCTCTTTCCGAAACGAGCTGATCAAGCTCGTTTTTGATTTTGCTCATAATTTCATCTATGTCGATAACGGGATCTTCCTCAACGTATCGTACACCGATTCCTCCGCCGAGGTTGATCTTATTAAAGCTGATGCCGTATTGGTTTTTGACCTGCAAAGCAAAATCGAGCATTATTTTCGCAGAATCGGTAAAGGGATATTTATCGAATATCTGACTGCCGATATGGCAATGAATACCTTCTAAATTAAGATTTTTGCATTCGAGTGCCGCGCCGACAAATTTAATTGCCTGCCCTGTTTCGATTGCTACGCCGAATTTAGAATCAACACTACCCGTCACCACTGCGCGATGAGTATGGGGATCTATTCCCGGCGAAACGCGAAGCAAAATATTCTGCTTGATATTTTCTTTTTCTGCAAGCTGATCCAAAACGTAGAGCTCGTCAAAGTTATCGACAACAAATCCGCCGATACCACTTTTTAAGCCGTATATGATTTCCGCTTCGGTTTTATTATTTCCGTGGAAATAAATTTTCTCTGCAGGAAATCCGACGCTTAAAGCCGTATAAAGCTCTCCGCCCGAAACAACGTCCGCACCCAAGCCTTCGCTTCCGACAATTCTGTATATATCTTTATAGCTCAGCGCCTTGCTGGCATAAAGCGGAAGACTTTCGGTTCCAAAATACTTTTCGACAGCCGTTTTGTATTTGCGGCAATTTTCTCTTATACGGTTTTCGTCTGTAATATAGAGCGGTGTGCCGTATTTCGCCGCAAGCTCGACGACGTCAACGCCCGAAAACGCAAGATGACCGTTTTCGAGAACTGTGATATTACTGTGTATCATTATTTCCTCCGCAAGCTCTTTCTATGATCTTATTCCAAAGCAGTTCCCTGCCGGTTCCTTTGAGCGATGAATAAAGAATTATTTCGGTATTGCTTCTTAAAACGCCGCTCGAAAGAAGCTTTGCACACGCTTCGTTAAGCTGTGTTTTGTTGAGCTTATCGCACTTTGTAGCAACGACCATATAAGGCACTTCGAAATGATCGAGATAGCCAAGCATCATTTTATCGTCTTCGGTTATGCCAACACG
This sequence comes from Eubacteriales bacterium, assembly GCA_045636285.1. Taxonomy (GTDB): domain Bacteria; phylum Bacillota; class Clostridia; order Oscillospirales; family CAG-382; genus Coliplasma. The sequence continues at coordinate 31,833 of JAZTXJ010000031.1, read as the reverse complement.
AATATCGATAAGCTGTAAAACAAACGTAAGAGCACCGTTATCAACAAAATAATGTTCTGTAAGCGAAGACCATTTGGTTATATCCGATTTTGCACGACGCGCAAATCCGTAACCCGGAAGGTCAACAAGACAAAGCTTTTTATCGACCTCATAATAGTTTACGGTTATCGTTTTGCCGGGCTCGGAAGAAACTCTTGCGAGCTTCTTTCTGCCCAAAAGCGAATTTATCAGCGAGCTTTTGCCAACGTTGGATCTTCCGACAAAAGCAACCTGCGGTACCCCGCCTTTGATTAACTGCCACGGTAAGCCCGCTGTCATTTTAAGGTCGGTTTTATGGAGGTTAATTCCTCCGAATGACATTTCCATGTATTAGTTAAGGGCGTTCTTGAATACTTCCGAAATATGTTTAACGGGAATAAATTCAATAGCTTCCCTTACCTCCGTATCAAATTGTGGAATATCCGGCATATTGTCGGCGGGAATAATTACCCTCTTTGCGCCGCACTTGAATGCCGCCATAGACTTTTCTTTAAGTCCGCCGATTCTGAGCACTCTGCCGGTAAGTGTTATTTCACCAGTCATGCATACGTCGCGCTTCACGCTTCTGTTCGTAAGCTCGCTCAAAAGCGCGGTTGCGATTGTAATGCCTGCAGAAGGGCCGTCCTTGGGGATAGCTCCTTCGGGTACGTGAATATGTATATCGCGGTTAGAATAGAATTCGGGGTCCACACCGAGCTCTTCGCAGTGCTTGCGAATATAGCTCATAGCGGCACGCGCGCTTTCCTTCATAACGTCGCCGAGGTGACCCGTTAGCTCGAGCTTGCCGTTACCCTTCATCGAGCTGCATTCGATTCGAAGAACGTCACCGCCGAGATAAGTCCAAGCAAGTCCGTTAACGATGCCAACCTCGTCGCTTTCATAAATGCTGTCGGGGATAAATTTCGCAGGACCGAGCATAGTACGCAAGGTCGGAATATCGATACTAACCTTTTCTGCGCCTTCGACAATAAGCTTGGCGCTCTTGCGGCACACCGATGCGATTTCGCGTTCAAGTCCGCGCACGCCGTTTTCGCGCGTGTATGCGTTAATGAGCTCTTTAATAGCTTTATCGGTAAACCTGCACTGTGCAGACTTCAAGCCGTGAAGTGCGAGCTGCTTCGGGACAAGATGGTGCTTGGCGATAGCCAATTTTTCTTTATCCGAATAGCTGTCCATTTCGATAACTTCAAGTCGGTCGAGAAGAGGCGCGGGGATCGTTTCGGTAGTATTTGCGGTAGCTATGAACAGACATTCCGAAAGATCAACGGGGATTTCCAAGAAATTATCTCTGAAGGTTGCGTTCTGTTCAACGTCCAATACCTCGAGCATTGCGCTCGTAGGATCGCCGTGCGCATCCTTCGTGAGCTTATCGAGCTCATCGAAGAGAATTACGGGATTAGAGGTGCCCGCAAGCTTCAAAGCGTTGATTACTCTACCGGGCATTGAACCGATATATGTTTTTCTGTGACCGCGGATTTCAGCTTCATCGCGCACACCGCCGAGCGAAATACGAACGAATTCGCGATTCGTGGCGCGTGCGATAGATTTAGCGATCGAGGTTTTACCGACACCGGGAGGTCCGACAAAGCAGAGAATCTGACCCTTAAGGTCGGGCTTTAACTGCTTGACCGAAAGAAATTCAAGAACTCTTTCCTTGACTTTTTCGATACCGTCGTGATCCTTATCGAGAATCTTCCTTGCCGCTTTAATATCGTTTCTGTCCTTGCTCTTTTTTGTCCAAGGCAGTTCAAGACAGGTTTCGATATAATTACGGATAACCGTCGCTTCGGGAGTTCCGAAGGGCATTTTCATAAGCTTTGCGTTTTCTGCAAGAAGCTTTTCTTCTACCTCGGCAGGAAGGCTTGCTTCCTTGATTTTTGCTGAATATTCGTCGCCGTCGTCATAATTTTCGGCATTATCGTATTCACCGAGCTCGGTCTTTATCGTGCGGAGCTGTTCGCGAAGATACATATCACGCTGTTGCTTTTGCAGATTGTGACGAACCTTTTGATGAATGCCGTTTTCGATTTCGAAAATTTCTATATCCTTTTGGAATATAGCGCAAAGTCGTTTAATACGCTTTGTCGTATCGTACTCCTCGAGCAAGTCCATACGCTCGTCGATATTTACAACAAAGTGATTAGCAAGAAAATCGACGATATGAGAAGGCTCGTGAAGCTTGTTTACCTCTTCGATAATATCATCGGAGGGCTTCGAAACATAATTCAGATATTCGGTAAATACCTCAAAAAGCTCTTTTACCGCAATTCTTTCTTGCGTGAAGGTCGAGGTTCTGCGGGTTTTGCGTTCTACGATTTCACACGCGATAAGATCGTCGGTAACAATCGTTTCGCCGCGATCTGCACGACGGATACCCTCTACTACAACCTGAATAGCACCGTCGTTAAGGCGTTCGGTATGAACGATCCTTGCAACAACACCGGTTTTCATAAGATCAGATGCTTTGGGTTCGGAAACCGCCGCATCCTCTTGTGTTACAAGAAACAAGGGCTCGTCGTTCGCTTGTGCGTTTTTAAGCGCATTGATAGAAATTTTACGACCGATTTCAAAGCTCGAAACGGTTTTCGGAAATACAACAATGCCTCTTAAAGCAATAGTATTAAGTGTTTTAGTTTCGGTTTCTAAAGTAATTGCCATTTTTTCTCCGTTATTTACCTAACGACGCCGCTCCAATAATGCCTGCATCGTTGCCGAGTTCTGCAACCTTGATAATAGTCTGCTTATCGCTGTATCTCGAATACTGTTCCTTTTGAACTATTTCGCGTATAGGCGCGATAAGGATTTCGCCTTGCTTCGAAATTCCGCCGCCGATGCTCAATACTTCGGGCTGGAATATATTGATAAAGTTGGTTATACCGCAAGCAACGTAGGAAATATACTGCTTGTATACTTCCTTTGCGGCTTCATCGTTCAGAAGCATTGCATCGAAAACGGTTTTACCGTTTACCTTTTCGATATCGCCGCCGCAAACCTCCCAAAGCTTGCTTTCTTTATCTGCAAGCATTTTTTCCTTGGTTTGCTTAATAAGAGCGGTTGCAGATGCATAGCTTTCCAAACAGCCTTTTCTTCCGCAGGGGCAGTCTTCGCCGTCCTTGACGATTACTATATGTCCGAGCTCTGCGCCCGAGAAGTTAAAGCCGGAATAAACCTTGCCGTCGATAATTATACCGCCGCCGACACCGGTGCCGATGGTGATGAAAAGAGAATCCTTATACCCTTTTGCCGCGCCGTAAGTAGCTTCGCCCTTTGCCGCCGCATTTGCGTCGTTATCGATGTATACTTTTTTGATACCTGTTTTTTCGCTAAGCTTTTCTGCGATAGGATAGTTGAGAAAAGGAAGAGTAGCGGCATAAATGATAACGCCTCTTTCGCTGTCCGCACTTCCGGGAGAGGCGATACCTGCATATTCGATATCTTCTACCTTAAGTCCCGCATCGGCGATAACCTTCAAGCAAAGTGCCGCCATATCGTTAAGTATTCTGTCGCCGTCTTCATCACGAACGGTAACGCAGGTGTCTTTGGTGAGAATTTCGCCTTTATCGTTGCATACGCCTGCTTTTATAGACATACCGCCAAGATCAATACCAAGATAATACATATTAATTTCCTCGCTTTCAGTTTTCGAATATACCCGCCTGCTCCTGAAGACGCTTTTCGAATTCAGCAGCGGTGTTATATCCCATTTTCTTTTGTCTGTGGTTCATTGCCGCGATTTCTATAATAACTGCAAGGTTACGACCGGGCTTTACCGGTACGGTTATAGAAGGAATCTTAATTCCGAGTATTTCGGTGTATTCGGAATCAAGACCGAAGCGGTCGTAGAGCTTACCCTGAACCCAGTTTTCGAAATTTATAATAAGGTCTATTTTTTCGGAATCCTTAACAGAGCCCATACCGAATATTCTGCGAACGTCAACAATACCGATACCGCGCAGTTCGATATAATGCCTAATCAATTCGGGTGCGCTACCGACAAGCGTAATCGCCGAAACCTTTTTGATTTCAACGGCATCGTCGGCAATAAGTCTGTGACCGCGCTTAACGAGCTCGATTGCGGTTTCGCTTTTACCTATTCCGCTGTCACCCACAAGCAGAATACCTTCGCCGTATACCTCCACAAGAACACCGTGCTGGGTAATGCGTTCCGCAAGCAAAAGAGTAAGGCGCGACGTTAAAGCGGAAGTAAATGCCGAAGTGTGCGATGAAGTAACGAGAAGAGGCGTTTTGCTTTCTTGCGCTTCTTCCAGAAGCTCGGGAAAAATACGGAGTGAGGTTGTAACGATTACCGCTTTAATGTTATAAGAAAAGAATTTTTTTAATGAATTTCGTCTTTCCTCTGCGGTCAATGAAGCAAGATAGCTGTGCTCCATATTACCGATAATCTGAATACGTTCGTTTTCGAAATCGGTAAAGAATCCTGCCAAAGGCAAGCCGGGACGGCTTATATCGGGGCGCATTACCAAAATTTCGTTAAAATTATCGGGTGCATAGACAGTTTCAAGATTAAAGTGCGAAGCTATATCCGAAAGCTTTACGCTATATTGCTTGCTCTGCATCTGACTCCACCTCGTTAACAGTAGTATTTGAATCTAAGGGCTTTGCAGAAGCCTTTTTGAATTGCTTCTGAAGCTTTTTGTGGGTATAAAATTCATTGATATTGTGGGTAAGAAAGCAAAGGACTATAAGAGTGATCGGAACGGCAATAGCTATTACCGCGATCGCATCGCTTTCGCCGAAAGCGTTTGTCCAAAGCTTGATATATTTGTTTACCAATTCAAGAATGAAATTAATCAATCGTTTAAAAGCGTTGAGCAAGCCTTCAAAAGTAGTTCCTTTATCGGTTATTTCGAGCATTTCGCGTATTTGTCCGTTTCCGACGTAGCCGATGCGTTTAAGAAAACCGACCGCAAACGCCTGATAACCGCAAAGTACGCCGCCAAGTAATGCAAAAAACGAAAAATAGAGCATACGCCAGAAATAATAGATTGAATTCTTGCGGTAAATTTCCGAATTCATTTCTATTTCTTTTTCGGAATTAACGAAATACACCCAGTTTTTCGAAGAAAGAACGGGTATTGTTCCTTCCCCGCGGCGCGAAAGATAATATTCCGACGCTTCTTCGCTGTGCGGAGAATAATCCAAATATTCGATCGAATAGTAATATTGCTTTTCCTCGTTAATTTCGAATTTATATTTCGAATCGTTTATCGAAGTAAGAAGATAACCCTTTTTTCCCAATTCACAAAGCCATTCACACTCTTTAGTTTTCGAGAAAAATACTTTAAACAGCGACTTTTCCAAAGCACTCGCCTCCTTAACATCTTATTATAACTTATTTATTATAGAATGTCAATCACAAACAAGCAAACAATATTATAAAAACCCCTTGAAATAAAAGAGTATTTATGTTATAATTAAAAAGATGAGATATGGAATATGGCCATACTAACCGGGGAGTTAGCGGTGCCTTGTACCCGCAATCCGCTACAGCGGGGGCGAAAGCCTATCAAGGGCACTGTTTGTGTCGCTGCGTTCAAAGAGCCTTGTTGAGAGGCGGGTCCTTGCGCAATTCGTAACTGTGAAATATGTCAGGTGGGGAACCAAGCAGCATTAAGCAGATCTATGGATGTGCCGCAAGGGTGCCTGTCTTGAGAGGCGATTTGAGCTAACGGGCGGAAGCATTGTTCGACATAGGATGTATGGTCATATTCTGTATCTCATACTTTAATTGGGAGGGATTTGCTTTGTATCTTTCGTTATACAGAAAATGGAGACCGAAGACTTTCGATGAAATCAGCGGTCAGGAACATATAACTACGATTTTGAAAAAACAATGTGCCAACAACAGAGTATCACACGCATATCTGTTCTGCGGAACACGCGGTACCGGCAAAACCTCTTCCGCTAAAATTTTGGCAAAAGCAGTCAACTGCGAAAACCCGATCGACGGCAACCCCTGCAACGAATGCTCTTCCTGCAAAGCAATTGATTCGGGAAGCGCAACCGACGTTCTTGAAATCGACGCGGCGAGCAACAACAGGGTCGATAACGTTCGCGATCTTCGCGACGAGGTAGTTTACCCCCCTTCTGTTCTCAAAAAACGCGTTTATATTATCGACGAGGTTCATATGCTTACAGACAGCGCATTCAACGCGTTGCTCAAAACGCTGGAAGAACCTCCCGAATACGTCGTTTTCGTTCTCGCAACGACCGAAATCAACGAGCTTCCTCCTACCATAATTTCGAGATGCATCAGATTCGATTTTTCGCGAATAGACGAAGAAGCGGTTAAAAACCGTCTTGAATTCGTTGCCGAATCCGAAGGAATCGAACTGAGCGAAGGCGCTTCCGAGCTACTCTCCCGACTTGCAGACGGTTCTATGCGCGATGCATTATCGTTGCTCGAAGCATGCTCGAACGGACATTCGGGCGCTCTTACAAAAGAAGCGGTGCGTTCGGTGCTCGGTTTGGCAAGCGACGAAACCATATATTCCCTTCTGACCGCCATTGTCAATAAAAACGTACCCGAAGCAATAGATATAATAGAAAAAATTCACCGCTCTTCAAAAGATCTTTCTGTTTTCATAGACGATCTTTCAATCGCGGTAAGAGATATAATTATCGAAAAGCAGTTATCGAAGTTCGGTAAGCAAGGCAAGACGGGACGAGAAATCGCAAACATTGCAGAACTATTCACGCTTGAACAGCTATTCTATTTAAGCAACGTTCTTGAAGAAACGCAAAGCAGAATTTCAAGATACGCAACCAACAAGCGTATGATACTTGAAATGGCGATTATAAGAATGTGCGACCGTTCGATTTCCGATTCACCCAAAGCACTTGCCGCACGAATTTCGGAGCTCGAAAAAAAGCTTTCGGTGCTTTCTGCTACCGGTTTTACCCCAACAACAGCAAGCGAACCTATAAATACCAAACCCACAAACGAAACAAAAGCATTCGAAGAAATTCCCGTTAATTCCGAACCCCTTTCGGAGCGCATTCCCTTCCCCAACATTTCGGAGGTTTTCGAATTTTTATCAAACAATCCTGCATTAACGGCGTTTTTGAGCAAAGCCAAAATCTTTCTTGAAAACGATAAAGCTGTTATCACCGCAGACAGATTCGTGCTTGATATGATTCAGATGGAAGGCGGAAACGCTTTGAACGATGCATTCGCTTCGGTTCTCGGAAGACGCGTAACCGTTGTTTTCGAAGAATCAAGCGGAGCTTCCGAAGATACGGCACAGGTTTCTTTGATTGATGAACTATAAAAATTATAAGGAGTATTAAAATATGAAAGTAAGAATTCCCAAAGGTATGGGCGGCGGCCCCCAGGATATGAACGCGCTTATGCGTCAGGCACAGAAAATGCAGGACGATATGGCTGCAAAGCAGGCAGAGCTCGAAGAACGCGAATACGAAATCACCGCAGGCGGCGGAGTAATTAACGTTAAGATTAACGGTAAAAAGGAAATACTTTCTATTAATATCGAACCCGAAATTATCGATCCCGATGATAAAGAAACGCTCGAAGATATTCTCGTTGCCGCTGTAAACGAAGCAATTAAGCGCGTTGAAGACACCAATTCGGAGGAAATGGCTAAGATTACCGGCAATATTCCCGGTATGCCCGGCGGATTGTTTTAATCGGAGGTTTAATAATGACCCCTTCTCTTGAAAAGCTTGTCAACTGCTTTGCCTCTTTACCCGGTATCGGCAGAAAGAGCGCCGCACGACTTGCTTACAGAATTATCGAAATGAGCGAAGACGAGGTTCAAAGCTTCGCCAATGCTGTGATTGAAGCAAAAAACAGTATTAAGCTGTGCTCTCTTTGCCAATCCTATTGCGAAAGCGGAGTATGCTCGATTTGCGCCAACGAAAACCGCAGTAAAGAAACGATTATCGTTGTCGAAGATAACAAAGCGTTGGAAGCTATTGAAGAAACTCACGAATATAACGGTAAGTACCACGTTCTTCACGGAGTTATCTCCCCCGTTGACGGTATCGGTCCCGAGCATCTTAAAATAAAAGAACTGCTCGGCAGACTCGATGAAAACGTTAAGGAAGTAATTATCGCAACCAACCCAAGCGTCGAAGGTGAAGCAACCGCAATGTACCTTGCCAGATTAATTAAGCCCTTCGGCATTACTGTTTCAAGGCTCGCATACGGATTGCCGGTTGGCGCAACTCTCGAATACGCCGATGCGGTTACTTTGTTAAAGGCTATCGAAGGCAGAACAGAGGTATAATAAAAAACTCGATGAATTTTACTTCATCGAGTTTTATTTTTACAGTCTTTTTTCAAAATTACCGTATATATCAATACCGTTATTAACGCGGATAAATGCCTGAGGATCGATCTTTGCAACGATTTTCTTCAAGTGGGAAAGCTCGTATTTAGAAACGACTATAAACAAAACACGGTTATTATCGCCCGTATATGCACCGTAACCGTTCCAATAAGAAACACCTCGGCGCATTTCGCGCATTAATGCGTTTTGAATTTCATCGTCATTATGCTTTGTCAAAATAAGAACCTCGCAGTTAATATTTTGGGTATGCATACGGTCGAGCGCAATCATACTAATTGCGGCAAAAATGAGAGTATATATGATTTTTTCGATATCCTTCATAATCGTAAACGCAAAGGCGAAAACGAATATATTAACGAAGAGGCTTATTCTACCGACAGAAAACGTACTCTTTTTCGCGAAATACATACCGATAATATCGACACCGCCGCTGGAACCGCCGTTCTGGAAGGTAAGACCGATGCTGAACCCGCAAAGAATACCGCCGATAATAGCCGAGGTTAACGGATCCTCGATAACCTGCGAAATAGGTACGATAGAAAGCATTATCGATTGAGAGGCAACGCAAAATACGGTTTTTGCGATAAACGACTTCCCTACCGTTTTATATGCGAATATAAACAAGGGTATGTTGAGCATAAACTGAATGATACCCGCAATATCAAATCCGAAATCAAAGCCCAGAATTTGTTCACTGAGGGTTCTGAGTATCTGTGCAAGTCCAAGCACGCCGCTTGAATATAGCCCAAGCGGAACGATAAATACGTTCATTCCGATTGCGTAAATAACCGCGGCTATTAAAATATAAAATGCTTTTAAAATATCGTTTTTGTTGAAAAAGTCTTTCATAAGTAACTCTCAGATTGATTTTATAGAATATGGTTGAATATACTTTTAACGGGTGTTATTTTTGAAAAGAAGAATATTTTTTGTATTGCTGTCGATTTTTATGTTAACGACCGCACTGATAATAAGAATATCTGCATTTTATTCGATTGTATGCGATGAATATGCGGAAAACGGTGTAAAAGGAACAATCACGAGCAATATCAATAAATGCGTTATGGAAGCACTTGATGAAATTTCGTTCGGTACCCCTATTTATAAAACCGAAATTAACGACAACAACGAGGTCGAAAGCATAATTATCGACAGCAATCGGCTTAATAAAACCGCTTTACTATTATCGGAAAAGATATATTTATGTATCGAAGATAATATACGCTTCGGATTTCCGTTCGGAAACGTTTTGGGGGTAAAATTCTTATCGGGCAGGGGCCCGAAAATACACGTTACCGCTGTTCCGATAGGCTTTATCGAATATGATTACAGAAGCGAGCTGTTATCGTCGGGGATAAATCAGACCTTATATCGCATAAAAATCGATTTCAAATGCAATATATCTGTTCTCGCTCCGTTTTACGAACGCGAAATTTCTATTACGACAAGCGTTATTATCGCAGAAATTCTTATTGTCGGAAGTGTACCGAATCTGCTTTTACCCTCTGTTGAATGATTCGAACTTTTTCGCACATTCAAACGCAATTATAGAAATCGCACTGCAAGCAGGAAGCGAGTAATGACAGTCGCGGGGATATTTAATTTTAATACAGCTATGTGAAAGCGAAAGTATTTCGCTGTTTATACCCCTCTTCTCGCCGCCGAAAACCAAGCACAAGGGCTTTTTAAGCTTAATACGGTTAAGATCCTTGGACTTTTGATTTTTTGCGGTAGAAACGATATAATAGCCGTTGTCCTTAAGCTTTCTGCAGGCTTCCGCCAAATCGGGCACACAGCAGGCTTTTATAAGCTCGGATGCACCTGCGGAAGAACGGATAACTGTATCGCTCGCTGTGAAGAAATTTCTTTCGGGCAAAATAACCGCATCTACTCCCGCCGCATAGAGCGAGCGCAGGGCATACGCGAAATTGAACGGGTCTTCTATTCCGTCGAGCACTGCTATGTAGCCGTTCCGAATCGAAAAAATCTCTTCGGACGGAGTGAATATTCTTTCGCCAACCTCTGCCGCGATACCGCCCGCGTTTGCGTTCGGCATAATTGCGGAAAACTCTTCCTCATCAACGAGCTTCCATTTTGCACCGCAATTCAGCAATGTAGCATACTGTCTTTGTTCCGAAACGCGAAGATCGGAGCGCATTACTTTGTCGTAACGCGAGCGTTCGATATATATCATATATATATCACGGCTTTTTGATTCGATAACGCTTTTAACCGAAACGAAACCGCCAAGTATTGTTTTATCCATTACTTTCTCCTGAAAAAATATTTAATGAAGGAATGAAGTTGCCGCTGACAGAATTTGTCGAATAACACATTATAATACAATCATCGTATTGATGCTCGGATAAAAATTCGTTTATTCCCTGTTCGAAGCCGCGAGGGTCGATAATATCGATTCTGCTGTAATGCGACGCGACAAAAGGAACAAAGGGATAAGCACTGCTGTCACCGATTATCAGCAACGAGCCGCCGTCCGAGGTTGTTGAAAGCTCGTAACGCGAAGCAGCTCTTCCGAGAAAAGAATTATATGCGTTATAATACGAAACAGAATTGTTACACAGCTCGTAATCGGTATATATAATGCCCGAATCATAAACGGTAAGCGCGGTCTTTACCGCAGGTAGCGTTGAATAGCATACTAAACTATCGGGGTTGTCCGCCATAACCAAGGATTTCGTTGCGTTATAAAAGCTGCCGAGGTATTCTGTTTCCCCTGCTATTTTAAAGCTTTCGATAGAGTGTGCAGAAATTCCTGCGCTTTCGCAAAATAATGTATATGCATAATACGCGCCGAGCGAGGTCCAATTTTTATCGGTTCTGAAATAAACGTATTCACCCGCATCGTACTTTTCTTCGAGCATCGAAACCAGCGGAACGGAAACCACATTTTCGTTCAGCTTCGAAGAAACCGTTGCAACAAAAGCAGACTGCGATTGATTATAAAAGTTATCGGCAGTATAAATCTCGCGCGGAATATCTGCAAAAGTCGAGCAAACGGGTACCGTTAAGCTGAATATACGCATAGATTCAGGCAAAGACGAAGCTAATTTATTAATACTGTTTGCATACCGTTCGAGCGCGGTGGTTTTATAATTAAACTGTTCATAACCGCAATCGACGTATATATAGGTATAACCGTATTCGTTGATTACCCAGCCGTGCTCGAGCAAAGCGTCCGAAACCGTTTCGGAAATTTCGTCTTCGGTGCTCGATTCGTAATTTTCGCTTACTTCGTTAAAAACCTCGGAAACGATACTTGATATATCGTCAGAGCTTTCCGAATCCTTAGATAATTCTGCTTTTGATTCCAAGGATTCCGAAGGAGTGTTTTCGATATTTTTAATAGAAGTTTTGAACGAAAAGAAAATCAAGGTAAGAATTAAGGCAAGAACTATCATTCCGCCGGAAATTATCATTATAACCTTGGATCGATTCGAGCTGTTTTGATTTGTATTCATTGTGCATACCTCCAATATATTAATCTTTGACATACGCACGAACAAATATACACAAAATGATTCTGCCGCAAGCGAAAACCTGCGACAGAATTTCTATTTGCGTTTTAAATAGGGTTAAAAATCAGTTAAGAATATCGTCAGAGAAAACGTCGGAATCGTCTCCGTTGCCGTCCTGATCGCCGTTGTTGCCTTCTTCAAACTTGGGAACGGCATCTTCGGCCTTCTTTTTATTCTTTTCTGCGGCCTTTTTTTCTTCAAGCTCTTTTTTGCGCTTTTCGTTTTCGATTTCGTTGGCTTGCTTTTTGCGTTCGATAACCGCATCAAGCATTTCTTCGGTTACGCCTTCGGCAAAGCAGAGCTCGAACTGTTCGGCATCCATAATTTCGTTCTTTACAAGGTAGTTTGCAATAAAAATCATAATATCCTTGTTTTCTTCAAGAATTTTTATTGCGCGCTCATAACCTTCGGTAACGAACTTATAAACCTCTTCATCGATCTTGATAGCAACCGTTTCGGAGTAATTCTTTGTAGTGCCGAAATCTCTGCCAAGAAATACTTCGTTGTTTTCGGCAGAATATACGATAGGACCGAGAACGTCACTCATACCGAGCTTTGTAATCATCTGGCGTGCAATAGCGGTTGCACGTTCCATATCGTTCGAAGCACCGCCCGAAATATCATCGCACATGATCTTTTCTGCGGCTCTACCTGCAAGCAGGATACAAATTTCATCGAGAAGTCCCTGCTTATAAACACTCATTCTTTCCTTTTCGGGAAGCGAGAGAGTATAACCGAGTGCTCTGCCGCTGGGGATAATAGAAATCTGATGCACGGGATCCTGATTGCCGATCTGTCTTGTAACGATAGCGTGTCCCGCTTCGTGATATGCGGTTTTGAGCTTTTCATCGGCAGAAATGATCTTCGAACGCTTTTGAGGTCCGACAATAACCTTGATCGTTGCCTCTTCGATATCTTCGGTATTGATAACCGTCTTCTTTTTTCTTGCCGCGAGCAATGCCGCTTCATTAAGAAGGTTGGCAAGGTCTGCACCTGTAAAGCCTGCTGTCGATTTTGCAATAGTTGAAAGATCAACGTCGCTTCCCAACGGTTTATTTCTCGAATGAACCTTTAGTATCTCTTCTCTGCCCTTAATATCGGGATGGTTTACAGTAACCTGTCTATCGAAACGACCGGGACGAAGCAATGCGGGGTCGAGAATATCGGGACGGTTTGTTGCCGCAATTACGATAACGCCGTCGTTAACACCGAAGCCGTCCATTTCAACAAGAAGCTGGTTAAGAGTTTGTTCACGTTCGTCGTGACCACCGCCCAAGCCTGCGCCTCTGTGACGACCTACTGCATCGATTTCATCGATAAAGATAATACACGGAGAGGTTTTCTTTGCTGTTTCGAAAAGGTCTCTCACACGCGAAGCACCGACACCGACGTACATTTCAACGAAATCGGAACCCGAAATAGAGTAGAAGGGAACGCCGCTTTCGCCCGCAACTGCTTTTGCAAGCAGGGTTTTACCTGTACCGGGCGAACCTACGAGAAGCACGCCTTTGGGTATTCTGGCGCCGAGATCGGAGAATTTGTTGGGGTTGCGAAGGAATTCAACAACCTCTTGGAGCTCTTCTTTTTCCTCATCGGCACCTGCAACGTCGCTGAACATTACCTTTTTCTTTTCGTCGCTTCCGAGCTTCGTTCTTGCCTTGCTAAAGGAGTTCATTTTACCGAGCCCCATTCCGCCGCTACCGTTTTTAGAGGTGCGCGAGATAAAGAGCCAGAATACAACGATCAATACGACAATTACTATAAGATAAGGGAGATATGCCATCCACCAAGGAATAGTTTCGGCAGCCTGATAATCGTATTCAAGCAATATTCCCTTTTCGGTCTGCTGTAATATAAGATCGGAAAGATCGGTTCTGAACTGTTCGATATCTGCAAGATTATGAACGTATTCAAAAGAAGAAAGATCTACCTTCTTTTCGTCTTTGTTTTCGGATTCGTTCTTGGAAAGATAAAGTGTACCCGTATTATCAATATAATACCGTTTTACTTCTTCCTTCTGGAACATATTTACGACCTTGCTGTATTCGATTTCCTCTTTGTTGGTGTTACCCGAATACATCGTGTTCGCAATAATAATTATTATGGCAAAAAATATAAGATAAAATGCTATTATTTTGCCGGTGCCTTTATTTTTCATAGGCGTCGCTCCACCTTTCTTTCTGGACCGTTTCTAATGCGGTTATGATTTGTACCTTATTAGAAGTTTCTAATGGAAATGCTCTGTCCGCAATACCGATAAAAGGTACATATAGTATTCCCTCATCATCAAATATAATAGGTACTATATGACGATATTCCTTGGGAACTTTTTTGTCTATAAACATTTTTTTCAGGCTTCTGTTGATTCCGCGTATGCATATTTTATCGCCCGTTCTGCGATTTCTAACACGAAGAGTGCCCTTTATATTATCAAATGTTATTAGATTAGTTGTTGATATTTTGTTAATTTTTTCGTTTTTTTCGATATATTCTCGCAACGAAAGCTTAACCCTGCCGCCGAAATACGTATTTTCACCGAAAATCAAGGTTTCTTCGGGATATTCATATTCGGGATCTGCGATTTTGCGAGCAAACGTAACCGTACCCTTCGCAACAATCGCTTCGGAATCGGCAGTCAACGTAAGCACCTTTCTTCTTCCCGAAAAGAGTGCCCGTTCTATATCTGCCATCATTTCGCTGTTAAGGTGCATGTGAAGAGTGTTTTTACACTTTTCGATCAGAATGCGGTCTCTTATAGATTTAGGCTGTTTTCGAAGATCGGATTTATAGTTTTCCATAACGACCTTATCGAAATAAATACGGTCGTCACGGCATCTTTCAATATACCTGCTTAACGCTTCTATTGCAGAAGGGTTGATTTTTTGCATCTTCGGTAAAATTTCGTGACGAATATAATTGCGTGTATAATCATCGAAATTATTCGTGCTGTCGGTTACGTAATTCTGACCGATCGATTCGAGATATTCTTCGACATGACTGCGCGTGATTTTAAGCATAGGTCTTAACAGCATAACGTTATAGGGTGCGATAGACGATGCGCCGTTCGGACCGCAACCGCGTATTAAATTATGCAGAAGCGTTTCGGCATCATCGTTCATATTATGAGCGGTCAGACAGAAATCAACCTTGCGTTTTTCGCAAATTCGATAGAAGAATGCGTATCTTCTGTCGCGCGCGGCTTCTTCGATTGTCATTTTCTTCATTGCCGCAAACGCGGGAACGTCATCTCTGCCGCAATAAATATCGACGTTCAATTCGGCACACAGCTCTTTACAGAATCTTTCGTCATCGTCTGCTTCCGCACCGCGTATACCGTGATTGAAGTGGCAGGCCTTTACGGTTATTCCGAGCTCTTCGGAAATTTCGAGCATACCTCTTAACAAAGAAACCGAATCGGCACCGCCCGAAAGGCAGATGCATAGGCATTTACCGTTGATATTATACGGCAATTTTGAGAAATATTCGCGGAGCTTGCGGATAAAATCAGTTTTCTGCCGATTCATGCGAAAGGTTTTCCTCGATACTCATAAATTTATAATACTTACCTACCCAGGCAAGCTTAACAACACCGGTGCTACCGTGTCTGTTCTTGGCAACGTTACATTCCGCAACGATATAATCGGAATTTTCGGTTCCCGCAGCGGGATTTTCGGCATCCTTGCGTTCGTAATAGTCGCTTCTGTAAATAAAAAGAACTATATCTGCGTCCTGCTCGATTGCACCCGAATCTCGAAGGTCGGAAAGCATAGGCTGTCTTTCCTTACGGTTTTCGGTCGCTCTCGCAAGCTGTGAGCAAAGAATTATCGGAATTTCAAATTCCTTTGCCATAAGCTTGATAGCGCGGGTTATACTCGCAACGTCAAGCACGCGGTTATCAGTAGGTACGTCGGGGTTCATAAGCTGCAAATAGTCGATAATAACCAAGCCGAGATTATCAAGACGGCGAAGCTTAGACTTCATAGCGGTAGGAGTCGTATTGGGGTTGGGGTCGATATATATGTTGGTGTTCGAAAGCACGCTCGATGCTTCAGCGAGATGACGCCAATCCTCATCGGTAAGCTGACCTGTACGCATATTCGCACTATCGATAAGCGCTTCGCTCGAAAGCATACGCGAAACAAGCTGTTCGGACGACATTTCAAGAGAAAATACCGCTATGTTCTTTTTCGTAGACTTTGCAACGTTGGTCGCAACGTTCATACAAAAGCTCGTTTTACCCATACCGGGACGGCCGCCGACAACAATAAGGTCGCCTTTTCCCATACCGATAAGCAGTCTGTCGAGCGAATCGAAGCGAGTGGGTGTACCCGCAAGAATTTCGGGGTTTTCTTTAAGTGTTTTGAGCGTTTTATAATGCTCGACAATAACGTCTCTGATTCTGTCGAAGCCTTCTTGATATTTATCCTGAGAAATTGCGTAAATACGCTGTTCTGCATAATTGACCGCTTCGGAAACTTCGCCCTTTTCGCTGTATGCGAGATCCGAAATATCGCGCGATGCTTCGATAAGCTGACGAAGCATTGCTTTGTCCTTTATGATTTTACAATATTCCTCGATATTAGCCGCATCGGACGCAAGATCAACCAAAAGCTTAATATATTTAGCCGCATCGCCTTCGGTATAGGTTCCCATTTGGGTGAGCGCGGCAATAAGAGTTACCGGATCGATAACTCTGTTGTTATTGAACATATCGCGCATTGCGGCAAATATTTGCTTATGCTGTTCGAGATAAAAATCGCTTTCCTTTAGCGACGTGATCTCGACAAACTTCTCGGAATCTATAATAACGGTTCCGAGCACCGCCTGTTCCGCTTCGAGCGAAAACGGCATTTTCCTGATATTGTCAAGCTCAGCCATGATGCTTCCCCTTGATTCTATGCTTCAACTACTAATTTCAATTCTGCGGTAATACCCTGAAACAGTTTGATTTTTACGGGATAAACACCCGCGGTCTTAATAGTATCGTTAATAGAAATATTTCTTTTATCGATTTTAATTCCAAGATCCTTTTCGATCTTTTCACTGATATCCTTGGTGGTTACGGCACCGTAAAGTCTGCCGTCTGCACCGCCCGTGGTTTTGAAAACTATCTGCTTATCTGCAAGGAAGTCCTTGGTAGCATTCGCCTTTTTCTTTTCTTCTGCAAGGTGAAATGCTTCGCTTTCCTTTTTCATTTCTATTTCTTTAATCGATCCCGCGTCGGCAGGCTTTGCGAGCTTACGGGGAAAGAGAAAGTTTCTTGCATAGCCGTCAGATGTATTGATAAGATCGCCCTTTTTGCCCTGACCCTTTACATCTTCAAGTAAAATTACCTTCATACTTATACCTTCTTTCTGGATTACTGTGTTTTAAACGGTAGTTAGATTAATATAATTATCGATAGCGTTTTTCAGTATAGAAACAGCCTTATCCATATCACGAACAACAGCACCGAGGTTGCCTTGCTCGTCGATTTCCTTAATAAGTGCGCCCGCAGACTGAAAATGACCGCCGCCGCCGATACTTTTTGCGATATTGATAACGTTAACCGTACCGTCGCTTCTTGCGGAAAGATTTATTCCGTTTTCAAGACGGTAAAGAACGAACGAAGCGGAAATACCGTCAATTTCAACCATTCCGTCAGCCGCCTTCGAAGCAAGCACCTTATTTTCGGGATTATCGTTATCATCGTAGGTCGAAATAACGAATCTGTCGCGGTACAAGGACATATTGCGGCTGATACTGTTAATCGTTTTGAACTGATTCATATCGGACTTGAAGAAATTCTTCGCCTTGCCCGCATCTGCACCCGCATTTTTAAGGTACATACATGCAGAATACGTGCGAGTGCCGGTATCTCTCGAGAAAAACTGTGTATCGAGAAGTATACCCGCCATCAAAACCTGCGCTTCTTCCTGACGAAGAACGTTGGGTTGAAGAGCAAGCTCCAGAATTTCGCATACAAGCTCCGAAGCACTCGAAGCGGTAGGATCGATATTCGAAAGCTTCATAACCTGACTGCCGAGAGCTTGGTTAACAGCGTGGTGGTCGATTACTATAACCTTGCTTGCGTTTTCATAAACACCGCGAGCGGCAAACAGTTCGGGGTTGGACGCATCGGTTATAATAACCAAGGTTTCGGGGGTAAGAAGCTCCTGCGCGAATACCGCATCGACAAACACGGTATCATATTCGGGGTAACCCGAAATCGTATCGATAATTTTAGAAATGTTTCTGTCGTTTCTGTCGGCAACGATGCAATATTCTTTATTGAACGACTGAACGAGCTTTGCAATACCGATATTGGAAGCTATCGAATCGAAGTCGGGACGGAGATGTCCCATAATAATAACGTTCGAGCAAAGGGGCAGCTGTTCGCAAAGAAGATCTCTGCAAAGTCGGGAGCGTATTTTGGTCTGACGCTGTACGGCTTTGGTGTTGCCGCCGTATTGATCTTCACCGTTTTCGGTTTTTACAATAGCCATTGCACCGCCGCGCTGAAGAGCAAGACGGAGCATCGCTTGTGCCGCATCGTTCTTTTCGTGTAACGTGCCCTTATCGAGCGATACACCGATAGAAAGTGTGATAGGAACGGCAGATTCGCCGAGCGAAGCGGCGACAACCTTATCGAGTATATCGAACTTGCTCGAAACGATGTCGTCCATATAGCGATTTTCGAACTGCATTACGTACTTATCGCGCTCGTACTCGGTAAGAATCGCGTTATAGCCTTTGGCCCATTCGATCAAAAGATTGTTGACAGTCGCAGAACCGAAACGGCGGTTTTCGCGCATTTCCTGCGAAACCTCGTTGGAGTTATCGATTACTATATATGCAACTCTTATCGAATTCTGCTTGCGTTCGTTTTCGGTTTTATCGATTTCATCGCGGTTGTACCATACCGAACCGAAAAGACGTTGCTTGCCGTATTCAAGCGGGAAAACTCTTACGCCGTAGGATGAGCCCGATGTTTTTATCGGAATATAGTCAACGTATTTGTTATATGCCGATTCCATATCGAAAAAGCAGAGCTTGCCCGAAAAGAGCTTACTTGCTCCGGCACTGATATGCTTTTCGCTTACTTCGGACAGTGAAAGAAATTCATCGTTGCACCAAACAATGTTGTTGGTTTCGTTCACCACCATAACCGGCGAATCGATTTTTTCTACAAGATTGGCAATAATCGAGGAAAGCGCGCTTCCGTCACGGTCGCGTGCGATACGGTTCTTGTTCATATTCAAAACAATCGCCATAATAATCGCATATACGATCGCGCCCGAAAAAGCAATAATACCCGAAAGACGGTCCAAGAACAACAAAACTACGGCAATGGCAATAAACACCATCAAACCGATTAATTCGTATATATATCTTTTAAAAACATTACGACTGCTTTTCATTGTTCAACCTCCTAACTGATGCATTATAGCACTAAATGCAATCAATGTCAATCAATAAGTGTTTGCTGTGTAATATCGGGATCAACGTCTTCGAAAACCGCACCGCTTGCGGGAAGCTTATTCTTGCGATAACGCGATTCCTTAATAAGCGGCTTCTTTTCGCGGTCATAAACCTCGCAGGAAACGATGGTTTTTCCCTTTTTCAAAGTAAACACCGCACCGCCGCTTGAGGTTTTTGTTGATTTTTCGATAATTTGAGATTCTTTAATAAGAAGAGCGCGGTCATCAGAGGAACGCAAGAGATATTCGTTCGTTCCGTTAGCAAGAAATACTCCGACCGCGGTGCTTCCGCCAAAGAATGCGTTGGTGAGCTTTTTGCGGTTTGTTTTCGTAGCGTATGCTTCGAGAGGAACCGAAACCGCTTTACCGTTTTCGAAGAAGATTATAACGCGTCCGCTGTATTCGCGCAGGCAGATAGCCGCGATAACCTTTTCGTTATCGTTGAACTTCAGCTTACCCGCAACGTATTCTCCGAGCGCGCTCGCTTTTGAATCCTCGAAATCGTCAAGACGGGATTTATATACCTGTGCATCGCTTGTAAAGAACAGGACTTCTTCGTTATTGTTTGTAACAAAACGCGTGCGAAGTGAATCGTTTTCTTTGAATTTCTGAACGTCGTTACCGCGAAGCGAAGCAAGAGTGCATTTCTTGAAATAGCCTTCCATAGAAAGAAACGCTTCGCAGGGGTAATCCGCAACAGATTCTTCTGTCTGATCTTCGACAATATCTTCGCGGTCGATAATATAGGTTTTACGAGGAATACCGTATTTATTGGCAACCTCGGTAAGCTGCTTAATAATTCTGGTTTTAATTCTTCTTTCGCTCGAAATAAGAAGCTTAAGCTCTTCTATTTCCTTTTCGAGCTGTCCGATTTCTTCGATGCGCTTTAAAATATGCTGTTTGTTGAGGTTTCTTAATTTAATATCCGCAACGTATTCCGCCTGAATTTCATCGATAGAAAAGCCATTCATAAGGTTCGGAACAACGTCCTTTTCGTTTTCGGTGCCGCGGATAATTGCGATAGCCTTATCGATATCGAGCAAAATCGAACGCAAGCCGAACAAAAGGTGAAGCTTATCGCTCTTTTTCGCAAGATCGTAAATATAGGTTCTTCTCAAGCATTCTACGCGGAAAGCGCACCATTCCTCGAGAATCTGTTTGATTCCCAGAGTTTGAGGAACGCCGCCGACAAGAACGTTGAAGTTGCACTTGAAGTCGTCTTCCAGCTTTGTCAGCTTAAAGAGCTTCTGCATAAGCTTTTCGGGATCGGTTCCGCGCTTGAGATCGATAGCCATTTTAAAGCCTTTGATATCGATTTCATCGCGAACGTCGGAAATATCCTTGATCTTCCCTTCTTTAACAAGCTGGATAATAGATTCACGGATTTTTCCGAGCGTTGTGGTATAGGGGATCTGAAGAACTTCGATACAGTTTTCGCTTTTATCGTAAATATACTTGGCGCGAACCTTGATCGAGCCTCTGCCCGTTTCGTATACCTCGCGAAGTTTTTCTTTATCGTATATCAGCAAGCCGCCGGTGGAAAAATCGGGGGCTTTAAGGATTTCCATTATTTCTTCGGTGGTTATATTTTCGTTGCGAAGATAAGCACAAGTCACTTCGCACACTTCGCGAAGATTAAAAGAGCAAATATCGCTCGCCATACCTACCGCGATACCCGAATTGGGCGAAACGAGTATATTCGGGAAGCTTGTGGGAAGCAAAACAGGTTCGGTCGTCGTGCTGTCGTAGTTATCGATAAAATCTACCGCGTCGCGATCAATACCATCGAAAATTTCTTCGCTGATCTTTGCCAATTTACATTCGGTATAACGTGCCGCCGCGTATGCGTCGTCGGAATACTGCTTACCGAAGCTGCCCTTGGATTCTATGAACGGATGAAGCAGGCATTCCTTGCCGGTGGTAAGTCTGACAAGCGTTTCGTAAATCGCGGCGTCGCCGTGGGGGTTCAACACCATTGTCTGACCGACAACCTTCGCGCTTTTTTGAGTTGTACCCGTAAGCAAGCCCATTTTATACATCGTATATAAGAGCTTTCTGTGCGCGGGCTTGAATCCGTCGATTTCGGGAATAGCGCGCGAAACGATTACGCTCATAGCGTATGGCATATAGTTCGTTTCAAGAACGTTTGTTATACTGACATCAATAGGCTCGGAAACAATTTCGGGCTCTATAACCTTTGTCTTCTTTTTTGCCATAAATTACCTCATTAATAATCTGCCAGATCAAGATATTTCGCGCCGTTTTTCGCAATAAAATCCTTTCTGCCGACAATATTATCGCCAAGCAGTATATCGAACATTTCATAGGTTTTCTGTTCGTCCTCGGGAGAAATACGGATAAGTCTGCGTGTCGCAGGCTTCATTGTTGTAAGGCTCATCATATCGGCATCGTTTTCACCCAAGCCCTTGGATCTTTGAATGGTGTACTTTTTGCCTTCGAGCTTTTCGAGTATCTTGAATTTTTCGGGCTCGCTGTATGCGAAATGGGTTTCGCTTCCGCAATTTATCTGATACAAGGGAGTTTCGGCAATGTAAATTCTGCCTTCTCTTATAAGTGTGGGAAGCAATCTGTAAAACATTGTTAAAATAAGAGTTCTTATCTGATAACCGTCTTCGTCGGCATCGGTACAGATGATTATTTTATCCCATCTGAGCGCGCTTAAATCAAAGGCGGAAACGCCCTTAACCTTTAACTGCTTTGCTTCTACGCCGCATCCTATTACCTTTATGAGATCGAGAATTATATCGCTCTTCATAATTCTGTCGAAGGATGCCTTTAAGCAGTTGAGCGTTTTACCTCTTACAGGGATAATAGCCTGAAATTCCGCGTCTCTTGCAAGCTTACAGCTCGTCAATGCCGAATCACCTTCAACTATATAGAGCTCGCATCTTTCGGGATCGCGCAGACGGCAACCGACGAATTTGTCGACTGTATTGTTTATATCAAGCGTTGCGGTAAGCTTCTTTTTGGAAGATACACGCATATTTTCTGCGGTTTCGCGAGCACGCTTATTTATAAGTATCTGGGTGACTATTTTATCTGCCGCTTGCGGATTTTCGGCAAAAAACACTTCGAGCGAACGCTTGAAGAAATCGGTCATCGCATCGGCAATAAATACGTTGTTTATTGCCTTTTTGGTCTGGTTTGCATAAGATGTTTGGGTGGAATAGGAATTAACAACAAGAACCAAGGAATCTTCTACGTCCGAGAAAATGATTTTGCTTTCGTTTTTGTTGTATTTGCCGTTATTCTTTGCATATTGGTCGATAGCCCAAACGAATGCGCTCTTTGCCGCTTTATCGGGAGAGCCGCCGTGTTCGAGAAACGACGAATTGTGATAGTATTCTATAAGATTTACTTCGTTTGAAAAACAGCAAGCGAACTGCATTTTGACTTTGTATTCGCTTCTGTCGGGAGCATCTCTGCCGACTCGCTCGCTGGAAAAATCGGCGATCGGAGAAATTGCATTTTCGCCGACGAGCTCGCGAATATAATCGACGATGCCGTTTTCGTAGTAATATTCCTCGGTTTCGAAGCTGCCGTCCTGCTTTTGCCATTTTAACGCAAGCGTAAGACCTGCGTTGGCAACTGCCTGCTTTTTAAGAATTGCAGAAAAATGTTCGCGAGGTATATTTATATCGGTAAATACCTTTGTGTCGCTCTTCCAGCGTACAACCGTACCCGATTTGTTTTTGGGACACACACTCTTTTCGAGCTCGGTAACGGGATTACCCTCGCGGAAGCTGATTTTATATTTCGTTCCGCGCTGATATGAAATAACCTCGGTAAATTCAGATGCATACTGTGTCGCACAGGCACCAAGGCCGTTCAAGCCGAGTGCAAATTCGTAAGCTCCGTTATCGGAATTGTTATTATACTTACCGCCGGCGTAAAGTTCGCAGTAGATAAGCTCCCAATTGTAGCGTTGCTCCTTATCGTTCCAATCAAGCGGCACACCGCGTCCGAAGTCTTCGACCTCCATTACTCGGTCGTTATAAACGGTTACGTTAATACGCTTACCGTAGCCTTCTTTATATTCGTCGATTGCGTTTGAAAGAATTTCAAAAAACGAATGCTCACAGCCCTCGATACCATCGGAACCGAAAATAACTGCAGGACGCAGTCTTACTCGGTCTGCGCCTTTTAACATTGTTATTGACTGATCATCGTATTCTGCGATCTTCTTTGCCATATAATCACATTCCTTTGTTTTACTTTACGGAATAAAAACCAACCTTGCGGTATACCTTGCGAAGTGTTTTTTCTGCCGTGTAGGATGCCTTTTGAGCACCTTCGATAAGAATTTTGTTGAGCTGTTCCTTATCGGAAATAAACGTATTGTACTTTTGCTGAATTTCGGAAAGTGCGTCTGCAACGACTTCGCCGACAGCGAGCTTGAACGAGCCGTAGCCCATACCAGAAAATTCGCGTTCGATTTCTTCGAAGCTCTTTCCGGTAAATGCGGAATAAATAGACATAAGGTTATTTATGCCGTCCTTACCTTCGGCGTATTTGATTTCGGAGCCCGAATCGGTAACAGCTCTTTTGAGCTTGCGGATAACGGTATCCTTGTTATCGAGCAGGAAAATGCTTCCGTCGCCGAGATCGGATTTGCTCATTTTAGAGGTAGGATCGGAAAGCGACATTATTCTCGCGCCTGCTTTGGGCATATAGGGTTCGGGAATTTTAAAGGTTTCGCTGTAAACACCGTTAAAACGGTTTGCGATATCGCGAGCAAGCTCAATATGCTGCTTTTGATCGTTTCCGACAGGAACCAAATCGGGCTGATAAAGCAGAATATCTGCCGCCATAAGCACGGGATAGGTGAAAAGACCCGCGTTGATATTATCGGAGTGCTTTGCGGATTTATCCTTGAACTGTGTCATTCTCGAAAGCTCGCCGAACATTGTATAGCAGGAAAGCACCCAAGCAAGCTCTGCGTGTGCGGGAACGTGGCTCTGAATAAAGAGCGCGTTCTTTTCGGGGTCGATGCCCACCGCAAGATAAAGCGCAAGCGTTTTAAGACAGTTCTGACGAAGCTCGGCAGGAACCTGACGCACAGTTATCGCGTGGAGATCGACAACGCAAAAATAGCAGTTATAATCGTCCTGAAGCGTAGACCAGTTGCGGAGCGCTCCGAGATAGTTGCCTATTGTTAAAGTACCCGACGGCTGAACGCCGGAAAGTATTGTTTTTTTGATCTGTTGATTTTCCATTTTAAAGCACCTTTGCCAAACGTTTTACACCTTCGACGATCTGTTCATCGGAAGGAGTTGAATAATTAAGTCTTACAGAAGGAGAAAAACCGCCCTGAATGGGGTTAAAGCTCGAGCCCGTAACAACCGCAAGCTTGTTTTCGATAGCGCGCTTTGCTATATCGTCGCCGTTGCCGCCGTTTACGGTAAGCCAGATAAACAGACCGCCTTCGGGACGGGTATATACCGCTTTATCGCCAACTTCTTTATCGAGCTCGGAAAGCATAAGATTGCATTTATCGCGGTAAAGGGTTTTGATAAAGTTGATATGATCATCCAAGCCGTATTTATCGATGAATTTGGAAGCAACCATTTGGAAGAAGAGGTTCGTGTGAACGTCGTTTACCTGCTTAACTACAACGATCTTCTGAACGAGCTCCTTCGGTCCGCAAACAAAGCCGATACGCATACCTGCCGAAAGGATTTTAGAGAAGGACGAGCAGTAAAGCACTCTTCCGTTTGTATCCAGGCTTTTAATTGTGGGAACGTCTTCGCCCGCGAATCTTAATTCGCCATAGGGATTGTCTTCGAGAATAAGGCAATTATATTTTTCGGCAAGTGCAAGTATCGCTTTACGCTTTTCGAGCGAGGTGGTAATACCTGCGGGATTCTGGAAGGTAGGAATAACGTAAATGATTTTCGTGTTGGGGTTTGCTTTGAGAGCATTTTCCAACGCTTCGATATTCATACCGTCGTTTTCAAGATCCACGCCGACAAGGTTAGTGTTGTAGGATCTGAACGCGTTAAGCGCGCCGATAAAGCTGGGGTTTTCGCAAATAACGGTGTCACCTTCGTTGCAAAGCACCTTTGCACAAAGATCTATTCCCTGCTGACCGCCCGTAGTGATGATAACGTCATCATCGTCACTGCCGGTATTAAAGCGAGTTTTCAATCTTTCCGCTACCTGCTGTCTTAAACGGGGGTAGCCTTCTGTAATTCCGTATTGAAAAGCGAAAGAAGCTTCGTTTGCAAATATTTCTTCCGCAACGCTGTGCATTTTTTCAACAGGGAACGAAAGCGGAGAAGGATTGCCTGCCGCGAACGAAATAACGCTCGGATCGGAAAGAGATTTAAATATTTCTCTTATCGCAGAAGGCTTCATATCGTTAACTTTATCTGAAAATGTAAAATTCATCGCATAATACTCCTATTATCCATTCAATTCTATTAATTATAACACAGTCGTCTTTTTTTTTCAACATATATTTTGAAATATTTTCCACCCATAAACACAATCCCCTCGGCGAACCGCTCACGCAGTGCCGAGGGGATAAATTGTTAATAAAGTAAAACGAAAAATCCTATTAAGGTAATATTATTTTGGGAAAAGCTTCTTTTATCAAATCCAAAACGAACTTTTCTTCATCTGCCCATTGCCTTGCAATATCGTTGAAATTGTTCGTATAAACGCAATCCAAAAAAGGCTTGTATATACGATTTTGCTCATCGGGAATTGATTCGATTGCGCTCTTTGAATCATCTAAAGCTTTTTCGATACATTGCGGAGAAAAGCGCAGAACTCTATCTTCAGCAAAACCGTACATTTGAACCAGTTCCATATCCGCTTCTTCGCGTTGCTGATAATATTTACCTAAATCAAATCTTTCCCAGTCAACAAATTGGTTTTTCAATATATCGACAGCTTTATCCACAGAAGACCTTCTTAAATACTCAACGCCATATTTAGAATTTCCGTCGCAATACGCCTTATAAGAAAGAACCATCCAATTCAACATCGGTTTTCTTTTGCCCATAAATAACGACCTGTCTTGTAAATGGGTTTCAATGAAATTGATGTATGAATCAAAATCGACGGTTTCGTTAAGAATCGGAAGATAATCTCTTTCAAAAACCTCGGCAGCCTTCTGCATATTTGCGATACATTTTTCTACTTCTTTGCCCTCGATATACTCTGAAGGAAAATATGTAATGTCATTTTCAACACCGTCCTTCAAAGCGGAACCGAAACCGTCTTCTATATAATCGACGTAAGGAAATTCCGAAAAATCGTTAAAGCCAAGACGATGTTCCCCGCGGAATTCCTTTTTCATGGATTCAAAAAAAACTCTTCCGCGCTCGATAGCCATTGTAGCGGCAGGCGCAAGATTCAATTCAAAGCTATACATTGGTGACGATGCTTCCAAATACAAGCTTTGAACTATATTTTCTCCGATAACGCGAATAAAGGTTTTGTTTTTATAAACAAATCCGTGCGGTTTGAGCACTTCCGAAAATACATCTTGAAATATTTTTGTCTTTTTCATTTTGTTCCTCCAAAAACGACAGTATGCAAACAAGACAAAATCCACCCCGCAAAAGCAGGGTGGATTCACTCTACAAATATGCACAGTTCCTCTGTCTGCTTCGCGGCGAAAGAACTATTACTTACTGTAATTATTATAACAATTTTAATAGATTTTGTCAAGGAATATTCAGCTGTTAATTACTCTGCATTCTCAAAAGCGAGCTTGCCTTCGACAATTTTGAGCTTTGCATCGAATTTGTTGCCGTCTTTTCCTTTAAAGCCTTTTATAACGGCAGTTTCTTTATCCTTGCAAAGCTTTTTCAGCTGTGCTTCGGTAATTTTTTTACCGTATACCGTTCCGATCTTGAATCGGCATCCGTTGTTCAGTGCAGTGCATTTATAGCCTTGCTCACCGACAATCTCGATCGCTTTTCCGCAAAGTGGACAATTCACGCCATCGAGAATATTTTCATATGAAACGTTCGAAACGGCAACCTTGGAATTAATAACGTTCACCCAGTTACGAACGACCGCTTCGAAATCGCGGCGGAACGCTTCGGGTTCTTCGGTGCCTCTTGCAATATCTGCAAGTCGGCGTTCCCATTTTGCAGTAAGCTCGGCGGATTTTATCTGTTCCAACGGAAGCTTTTCTATTAGGTCTATTCCCTTTTGCGTTGCTCTTAACGCTTTTTTATCACGAACGATATATTCGCGTTGAATAAGCGTTTCGATTATCGCGGCGCGGGTTGCTTCGGTACCTATACCGCCGGTTTTCGGGTCTGACATAAGCTTTTTAAGCTCTGCATCGTCGAGGTCCTTGCCTGCGGAAAGCATTGCGGCGAGAATGGTTTTATCGGTATAACGCTTAGGCGGTTCGCTCATTTTATCGCAGAGCTTATATTCGCCGTCGAGCTCTTCGCCTTTTGTGAGGTTCGGAAGAAGCTCGGTTTTCGAAGCGTCACCAACAGCCATCCAGCCCGCTTCGACAATTATCGATCCGTTCGCCTTGAATTCCTCGCCGTTTACGTCAACGGTAACCTTTGTTTGTTCGAGCACCGCGTGACCGTAAAGCATTTTGATTACCGAACGGCAGATAAGGTCGAAAATCTTTTTCTGCTGGTCGGGCAAGCCCTTCGGAATATTTCCGGTAGGGATTATCGCAAAGTGCGATTCGACCTTTTTGTTATCGAAATAATGCTTTTTATCGAAAACCCTCGGTCTGCCCTCGATAAGACCCTTGTAAATCGAAACGGTCTGAAGCTTATCGAGAACGTTGTTCACGGTAGGCTCCATATCCTCGGTAAGATACTGCGAGTTAGTACGCGGATAGGTCGTAAAGCCGCCGTCGTAAAGCTTTTGAACGTATTCAAGTGTCTGGTCGAGCGTGAACCCGAATTTCGAGTTCGCGTCCATTTGCAAGGCGGAAAGGCTATATAAAAGCGGCGGTTCCTTTTTTACCTTTTTCTTTTGGATTTCGGTAACGATACCCTTATGTCCGTTTACCTTTTCAAAAAGCGCTTCCGCTTCGGCTTTATCGTGGATTTTTTCGATACTGTGTTTTGCCTTGAACTGTTCGTTATCGGCGGTTGTAAAAAGCGCTTCTATTGCCCAGAAAGGCTTTTTTTCGAATTTTGTGATCGCAAGCTCGCGTTCGACAAGCATTGCAAGCGTGGGCGTTTGAACTCTGCCGACGCTCATAATCCCCGCGCCGTGATGCTTGAGCGACATTGCCGTTGTCAGATTCGCACCGACAACCCAATCGGCAATACCGCGCATTCTGCCCGCAGATTCGGTTAATTTCATATCTTCGCCAAGCTTTATGTTTTTGGTAAAGCCTTCGATAATGCCCTGCTTTGTCTGCGAGGTGAAGCAGGCGCGCTTTACCGGCTTATTAACGCCGCAAAGCTCATAAATATACGCAAAAATAACCTCGCCTTCGCGGTCAAAGTCGGTCGCGTTGATAATAAGATCGCTTTTTTCGAAAAGCTTTTTTACCGTTTCGAACTGCTTTGCAACCTTATCGTCCCAATTCGAATTATTGCTCGTGCGGAGCTTGATTTCATAGGATTGCGGAATATACGGAAGCGGAAGCTTACGCCAATTTTTATATGCGGGGTTATAGTCCTGCGCTTGCTTAAGCGTGCATAAATGCCCGAAACCCCAAGTAACGTAGCATTCGTGGCCCTTATATTCTATTTTCAAATACCCATCGCGGTTTTGTTGCGATTTAACAGCCTTTTCGTTTGCCTTAAGCTGAGAGAATTCAACCGTAGAACCGTTCGAAAGATATATTTTATCGAGTGCTGCCGCTATTTTGTTACCGACGTCCGGCTTTTCGGCAAGAATTGTTACCATAAGTTCCTCGTAAATGCTAATTTTCGCTTTATTTTATCATAATTTATAGCAATTTGCAAGATAATAGAAGATTCTTTGAAACATTCGCAGAAATAATAACAAAATTCCGAAAAAATATTTACAAATCAAAAGTTTTGATATATAATTACTTGATACAAAATTCAACAAAGGCGGTTTATTAATTATGGCTAAAAAAATACTTGTCGAAACCTCTGCCCGCCACGTCCATTTGAGCGAAGCTGATTTGGAAGTGCTTCTCGGCAAAGGTCAATCGCTTACTGTCAAAAAGATGCTTTCGCAGCCCGGTCAGTTCGCCAGCAACGAAAGAATCAATCTCGTTGGCCCGAAGAACACTATTTCGAACGTTCTTATCCTCGGTCCGACCAGACCCGCAACTCAGGTTGAAATTTCTCTTACCGATGCAAGATCGTTAGGTATTTCCGTACCCGTACGCGAATCCGGCGACGTTGCAGGCAGTGCAGGCTTGAAGCTTGTCGGCCCCGCAGGCGAGGTTGAAATCACCGAAGGTGCTATTGCGGCTAAAAGACATATCCACCTCGATCCCGCAACCGCAGATGAGCTCGGCGTTACTGATAAGCAGATCGTTTCCGCAAAGGTTGAAACCGACGGCAGATCGCTTATTTTCGGCGACGTAGTTGTAAGAGTAAGCGAAAAGTTTGCTCCCGCAGTTCATATCGACACCGATGAAGCTAACGCGGCTGGCTGTGTCGGCGAAGTTTACGCAGAAATAATCAAATAAAAAAGACATAAACGAAAGGATTACTACAATGTTGCAGTATTCAAAAGAAGTTGAAAACATGTGCGTTGTGGCTAAAGGCCCGAAGCACGGTCCTGCTCCTATTCCCGAAGAAGGAAAGTGGGTACAGGCAAAAGTAATCGAGGACATCTCCGCATACACTCACGGTGTGGGCTGGTGTGCTCCTCAGCAGGGCGCTTGCAAGCTCTCGCTTAACGTTAAGAACGGTATCATCGAGGAAGCTCTCGTTGAAACCATCGGTTGCTCGGGTATGACCCACTCCGCAGCTATGGCGGCAGAAATTCTCCCCGGCAAGACCATTCTCGAAGCTCTTAACACCGACCTTGTTTGCGACGCTATCAACACCGCTATGCGCGAACTCTTCCTCCAGATCGTTTACGGCCGTCCGCAGTCTGCTTTCTCCGAAGGCGGTCTTGTTATCGGCGCAGGTATGGAAGACCTCGGTAAGGGCTCCCGTTCCATGGTTGGTACTATGTACGGTACCAAGGACAAGGGCGTTCGTTACCTCGAAATGACCGAAGGCTACTGCACTCGTATGGCTCTTGACGAAAACAACGAAGTTATCGGTTACGAATTCGTTTCTCTCGGCAAAATGACCGACCTCATCAAGAAGGGCGTTGAACCCAACGAAGCATACAAGCAATCTATCGGCACTTATGGCAGATTTGACGATGCGGTCAAGTACATTGACCCCCGCCACGAATAATTAAAGGAGGTAAATACCATGGCATTGTTTGAAGGTTACGAAAGACGTGTTGATAAAATCAACGCCGTTCTTAAGGAATATGGCATTTCCTCTATTGAGGAGTGCAAGGAAATCACTCTCGCAAAGGGTATCGACTGCGACAAGATCGTTCGCAGCACCCAGCCCATTTGCTTCGAAAACGCTATCTGGGCTTACACTGTAGGTTGCGCAATCGCAATCAAGAAGGGCTGCACCAAGGCTGCTGACGCTGCTGCTGCTATCGGTATCGGTCTTCAGGCTTTCTGTATCCCCGGCTCTGTTGCTGAAAACCGTAAGGTTGGTCTCGGCCACGGTAACCTCGGTAAGATGCTTCTTTCCGAAGAAACCGACTGCTTCTGCTTCCTCGCAGGTCACGAATCCTTCGCAGCTGCAGAAGGCGCAATCAAGATCGCTCTTAACGCAAACAAGGTTCGTAAGAACGCACTCCGCGTTATCCTTAACGGTCTTGGCAAGGATGCGGCTTATATCATCTCCCGTATCAACGGCTTCACCTATGTAGAAACCGAATTCGATCACTACACCGAAGAAGTTAAGGTTATCAAGGAAATCCCCTTCTCCAACGGTCCCCGCGCAAACGTTAAGTGCTACGGCTCCGATGACGTTTCCGAAGGCGTTGCTATCATGAGACTCGAAAAGGTTGGCGTTTCCATCACCGGTAACTCCACCAACCCCACCAGATTCCAACACCCCGTTGCAGGCACCTACAAGAAGTGGTGTGTTGAAAACGGCAGAGAATACTTCTCCGTTGCTTCCGGTGGCGGTACAGGCCGTACCCTCCACCCCGATAACATGGCTGCAGGTCCTTCCTCTTACGGTATGACCGACACTATGGGTCGTATGCACTCTGACGCACAGTTTGCAGGTTCTTCATCAGTTCCAGCACACGTTGAGATGATGGAAGTCGGAGGCCAAGCGGTCTTAGGAAGACAACTCCCTTGGCCAACTCCTTGGCACACAGAACGACATGGCTACGATCCGACTTGTATGCCCGACAGTATGGGTCGTATGCACTCTGACGCACAGTTTGCAGGTTCTTCATCAGTTCCAGCACACGTTGAGATGATGG
>JAZTXJ010000030.1:0-5616 GCA_045636285.1 Eubacteriales bacterium | reverse complement strand
CTTGGTCCCTACATTCTAACCGTCATTCAAAGAAAAATGCGTTTCTTTAATTTTATTGCTTCTCGAACGGACCGTCGGGGACGCCGTTTGTGACACATAAATTTCGGCAGAGGGATTGTTTTCTCTGCCGATTTGTGTTATAATGTGGTTACATCGTAGGGTGGGGCTTGTTCCTGCCGTAACGAAAGATTTGGGAGTAAACATCCGCCCTATAAAAGCCAAGGGGCTTGGGCTTAGCCATTCGCCTTTGTAATACAAAACTTGCGATAAAACGTAACGATAAATTAGAATTATAGTAGGAGGCTATAGATGGAAATCATAAAACAAGAATTGTATGATGTATATGTGAAGTACAAAGATTTTGATTTTATGAATTATTATTATGAAATATCCAAAAAGAATACTAACAATAAGTATAGTAAAGGTTTAGGCTTTATCGCGGGATTATATGAACCGTCATACGTTGATGAAATGAGATGTGCTAATGCAACAATTGGTAAAGAAATTAAAAATATCGATAAGGGATACGATTATAAATATTATTTCGATGAAAACGATCGTATAATATTATCCGAAAAACATTCATCCGGGAAATTATACTGTATTAATTTTTATTTTTATGTGGATAACGTTTTAGAATTCATTCTTTATGAAGTGAATAGAGGAATTTATTCATTATCCAAGTCTTATTATGATGATAATGATAGAATTTGCAGACATATCCAACTTGGAATTTTCGATAAATATAATACAAGCGATAATACAATTTATAATGAGCACTTATTTAAATATGAAGACAATATAACTTATATCACTTCAATAACACATTATAATCTGCCTCAACGGTTGCTTGGAGAAAAAATCAAAAAAAGAACCGAAATCATAAATATGAAAATTGTCGATAACATTTTATATTATTTAGATGATAATTTAAATGTTACATCATTTCATCCAATAAGATTTAAAATAGTAAACGGTCAAAAGGTTAACGTACCGTTGCCCAAGAGAGTGCCGATATTCAAGATTATAAAAGAGAATTTAATTAAAATATTAGACAAATGGAAAAGTATAGACAAATCTGTAATATGGATCAACTGCGAAAGTTCAGATTTGGAAATACAATATACAACTTTAAGAGAAGATAATGAAGAAAAATGGAATATTGCATTTTATGATGCGAATGAAGAAAAAATATTTGATGATTTGAAACATCCGCAAGTGTTGGAGGATTTATTATTTAACAATGGTTGTAATACCGATAATTTGATAAACGAATCCGATTATTTTGTTAATAGAATGATTAAGGTTATAAGAGAGTTAAGAAAAGAAGGTTATATAATTGATGATACTGCAGTTATATTATCGGAGTTGGAAATAAGCGAAAACACCTTAAACATTGCAAAAAAAATAAACAAAAAAGAAGTCATTAAAGATTTTGTCGAAAAATTCGGAACGTAACAGCAACTTCCTTATAAATTTCAATTTATCGAACAGAATAATTAACGCCGTCAGATTTTCTGACGGCGTTAATTGTTTGTTTACTGCGAGGCGAATTCACGCCCTATGGTAAACATTCTTACGAGAAGTAGCCTTTCTCGTTTTTTTAATCCAGATTGAATTTCGATTGCCTTACAAGTCTTTCCTTTATAAGTCCCACGAACCGTGCGGGAGAAACGACCTTAACCATTGGGCCGAACGAGAGGATACGGATTATAAGCTCGGTTTCGTCGTCGATATCGTATTTGAGCGTTACGCGGTAGCTATCCTCTGCGATACGCTCTGCCTGCTTTTCGAAATGGGCGAAGTGGAGCATAACGCGTTCGAGCGCGTTGCGTTCATCGGTAAGGGTAAAGACTATTTCGCGCATTGCATCGCGCGGCTTCGGGCGGGAAAGCCCGTTTGAATCGTTTTCGCAAACCTCGCATTCGGTCACTCTGCCGAGGTTGATAATGCTCACACCGCGGAAGCCTTCTGCGATAAGGCGGAATTTATCGTCCTTTTCGGAAAATTCAA
Source organism: Eubacteriales bacterium (assembly GCA_045636285.1). Lineage (GTDB taxonomy): Bacteria > Bacillota > Clostridia > Oscillospirales > CAG-382 > Coliplasma. The sequence continues at coordinate 3,603 of JAZTXJ010000030.1, read as the reverse complement.
GCGTTTTCGGCATAACCGTAAGGCGCATTTTAACGCCGCGGCGGTTGACCATAGTTATCGCAAGCCGTCGTTGCGCGCGCAATGCCGAAAGCACCGTTTTGAACCGTGCGATATAGCCCTCGTCGCAATAATCGTCGCCGTCCGAATATTTATCGTAAACGCAGTAATCGTCCTCGGTAAAAAGCGGGGTGACGTCTTCCAATCCCGTGCAATCGGCTTCGAACAGCCGCACGCGCTTATCGCAAAGCAGAGCCTTTAGCCAACGCTTCTGAAGCAGGGTAAGCGGCATCGTGGGGGAGTGCTTTATCGGGGTGGTGAGGTTTTTGTGAAGCAGCTGCCATTTTTGGTTTTTAAGTGCGGGCAGAACGGTGAGCGCGCTTTCCGAAAAAGCGTTTTTGCGTACCGCTTCGGCAAGCTCCTTTTCGGTGAGCGTTTGGTTCACCGCGCTGTGAAGAATTTTTGCGACGGTATTGTAATAGGCGGAATAAAGCTCGCTGAATATCATATTTTGTCACCGCCTATTCCGTAAAGCTTATACATTTTTTTAATATCGAGAAGAAAGCAGTTTTCGACTGCGCGGTTACTGCATTTAAAATCGGTAATGCGCGAAATAAAGGTGCGCGCCCATGGGATAAGCTCGCTCGAATCGAACACCGACACGGAAAAACGGTAATGCGTTTCGTCGATACGGGTTACCTCGCCGATACGCTTTTCGCGGTAAAGCCGCTGAACGATATGATCCTCGGCGGGCAGGACCTCGAGCGTGAATTCAAGCGTTTCGAGCCCGCGCGCGTTTTGTCGGCAGGAAACACCCCACATATTTTTTTGGATTTCGGATAGCTGTGCGCGGTATTCGTCGAAGCGTTCGCATACCTCGCATATTTCGACGCCCGAGATATAATCGACGCGCATAGAGGTGAAGCTTCTGAGCTTCGGGTGGTAGGCAAGAAGATGCTGTCTGCCGTTTTGCGCGCTTATAAAAATACGCAAAGGGAGAACCCTGTGGATATGCGGGCGGTCGGAGCTTCGGCTCGAATTTTCGAGCGTGATATAGCATTTTTTGCTCATTGCATCGAAAAGCGATTCGAGCACGCCGCTGTCGAGCGTGCCGGTTATGTAGTGGTGCTTGAACCCGAAAACGCTTTCACTTGCGGCATATTTATCGAGCAGAAACGAGCCGATAACACCGCAGGGGAGTATTTCCGAAAAATAATCGAGCGCATCCTGCGAAATAAACACCCCGTTATCGTCTGCACGGCGGTATATTACCGTTTTGCCCTGCTTTTCGGCAGTGACGATGCCTTCGAGAATATATTCCTTCAGCTTTTTGCGAACGGTCGATTCGTCGAAGCTTATCGGGCAGTCGAACTGTTCGAGATAGCTGTCGGCACGGGCTATAATTTCGGGGAGCGAAAGCGCGGTTTCCGTGCTGTGAAGAATATCGAAAAGGATAAAATGCAGGGTAATATCCTTGTCGGTAAAGCTTTTCGCCTTCCAAGCCTTGTAAAGCGGATTGCGGGGGTTTTTGCGGCTGTCGATAGAAATAAAGGTTATTTTGCCCTCTGCATTGCGGATAAAGCGCATATTATCGGGCATCCAGCTTTCGAAACGGCGGCGTTCGTCGTCATAAGAGCGTGCGCTTTTGCGTTCGTATTCACTGCGGCTTTTAAAGCCGTATACGTAAAAATCGCGCATATAGGCGCGTATACGCTCGAAATTTTTAATAAGCTCGCTGTACCCTGCCATTCCAAAGCCTCCTTTTTTCGCGGTATATGGATATTATAACAGAAATTCTAACATTTGCAACAAATAAAAAAGAAAACGGTTTACTTTTTGATATTAACGTGTTATAATAAGCACAAGCAGTAATCGCGGTGGCGGTTATGTTTGAAAAAAATAAGAGAAAAGGAGCAAAATAATGGAAAACAACGAATTTATTTATTGTAAAAACTGTGGAGCACAGCTCGATAAGGATGCGTTTTTCTGCAATTCCTGCGGTACCGCAACACAAAATTCAGAAAATCTCGAAGCTCCCGTTCAGCACCAACAGCCCGAAATCGACCCCAATATCAGCAAAAAGGATTATATAGATAAATACGTGCCCGATATTAAAAAGCAGATACGCAACGCGGCTATCTGGTGCTATATCTGCGGCGGTATTACGGTTGCTTCGGCGGTGATGTTGAACCCGATCGGCATTATCGACGGCTTGGCGTTTATCGGTCTCGGCTTGGGCGTTCATCTCGGCAAAAGTAAGGCTTGTGCGATAATCGCGCTCGTGCTTGCCTGCGTCGAGGTAGGTCTTGCGCTTGCCCTTACGGGTATGTTCAGCGGCTGGCTGTGGATAATCGCGGGCGTTTGCTGTGTTATCGCGACCAACAAGGCAGATAAGAGCTACAAGAAGTTCAAGCAGGGCTTGTATTCGAACGGAACCCAAAATTTCCAATAAAAAACCAATTTCGCTATAAAAAAATCAAGCTTCAAAACAAAATGAAGCTTGATTTTTATTTTGCTGTTTTATTTCAACGGTATAAATCGTGGTTGCTTTTTTCGCTTTACGGCTTGGGAATTTCGGGTGTTTCGAACACTGCTCTTTTCGCGGCTTCGCGCAGGGTGAGAGCGATTTCCTGCGAAAGCGTGCCCGTGAAGGTTGCTTCGGTGGGATCGGCTTCGAAAATCGCGGCGAACAGGGTGCTTGCGGCGAGATAACTGCCCGCATAGGAGGGGTGGGTGCTGTCGGGGTTGTAAAGCTCGATTTTGTCGTTGCCGGTATAGACGTCGAAGAAAGCAAGTCCCGCGTGGGCGACCTTTATGCCCAATTCATCGCCGATAGACTGGTAAGCCGATGCGAGCTTCCAAGTCATGCTTTCGTTCGTCCAGCCGTAGATCGACAAGGTTTCACTGCCGGTCTTTCTGCCCCAAGTGGAATAAAGGATCGGGGTGGCGCCGATTTCCTTGATTTTCGCGGTAAGCGTACGCACTGCGGAATAAAATTTCTCGGGCGTGTTGGAAGCGGGGAGGACGCTCTGCTCCTGCAGAATAACGTAATCGTACTTTTTACTGCCGTTAAGCGCCTTTGCGACCTTTGCGCCGTGTTCATCGGAAGGGTTGGCGAACTGTGCGAGCGTATAACCGCCGACGGTTATCGAGGTGATTCTTACCCTGTAACCCGCCGATTCGACAATATTTTCGAAGAGTGCCGTGGGCATATCGTTATAATAGGTATAGCTGTTTCCGATAAACAGAATATTGTAGGTCTTTTTCACTGTGCTTTCCTCCGTTGTCTGCGACGATTCTTGCGTGCTTTGCGTTTGAGAAGATTCAAGCTCTTCGGGCTTTTGCTCCTCTGCACACGCCGCGGAAAAAAGCATGGTCAACGACAGGCAGAGTATCAGTAATCTTCGGATCAACATATTCATACCTCTTTAATATAGTTTTGTTTATTATAGCATAAATGGTTTGGGGTTGCTTTTCTTGTGTCAGAGCTACAAAAAAGATATTTCGCGGTTTTGGCGTGTGAATTTGAGCTATTGGATAATCGTTGGTTTTTAGTGATATTCCGTCTTCGACGGAGTGATATTACTCGCTTTGCTCGTAGTGATA
>JAZTXJ010000029.1:0-12157 GCA_045636285.1 Eubacteriales bacterium | reverse complement strand
AGCGTGAGTGCGTCGAAGGTCTTTTCGCCGATTTCGATAACGACGCTGTATTCAGCTTCGCTGAGTACGTTGTTGGCAAAGCCGAAGAGCTTATCCTTGGATTCTTCGTAGCCTGTGATTTCGCCGACACCGGTGTAGCCGTCGGTCATAACCTCTTCGCCTGCACCGCTTTCCCAATGAGAGATAACGGGATTGACAACGGGTTTATCATCATCTTCTTCTGCTTCGAAGCCGTAAACTTCGATTTCGTTGAAGAGAATGAAGGATTTTACGCCGAGAGCGAATTCAAGCTTAACGAATTTTGCACGTCCGCTGACTTCGCCTTCGATAAGGAACGCCTGATTTGTAACGGTTTCGTTTTCTGCGGGGATATTGAGCTCGAACGCTTCGCCCCAGCTTTCGCCGTCATCGGAAAGGTAAACCTTTACGGAAGCGGGAATGCTGATACCCGAGCCGTCGTTCTGTGCGGCGTTGATCTTTACTTCGGTGAGGTCGAACGCGCCGTCGAGATCGATAACTACGGTGCCGACTCTGTTATATGCGTTTCCGCCGCCCCAAGGCTGTTCGGATGAGGGGTTGTTCTTGAACATAAACCAGTTGCCGTCATAGGTGAGCTTTTCTGCGGCAACGCCGTCGGTAAGGTTTGCGGTGTATTGATCCTGTACGAGTGCTTCGTATTCCTTGTTGAGTGCAACGTTTTGCGCTTCGGGCTTTGCGCCGTAAACGTAAACTTCGTTGATAAAGCAGAAGGTGTTCTGAAGACCGAGCTCAACCTTTACGAATCTTGCTTTGCCTGCGATCTTGCCGTCTACAACGAACGAGAAGCCTGCGGCGGTTGCTTCGCTGACCTCGAACATGGTGGGATCGCCCCAGTTAATGCCGTCTTCGGAAAGGAATGCTCTTACAAAGGAAGGCTTGCCGATACCCGAGCTGCCGCCGTTATCGAGCACGTTGACTGCTACTGCGTCGACGTCGTATACGTCTTCGAGGTCGATAATAACGTGGCCGACCTTATCGGGCGCGTTGGACTGATCGAGTGCGTTTACGTGGTAGTAGAAGCCGAACCATTCTTCGTTGTTATAGGAGGTCTGGGTTACTGCTTTGCCGTCGGTGAGGTCTGCATAGTAGGAGCCGCGAACGCCGCAACCCGAAATTTCGTACTTTTTGCCGAGTGCGAGGTTTTCCTGAATATCGGGATCGATAGGATCTTCGGGTTCATCGGGATCGTTGATAGGTTCGCCGAGTACGCCGTAAACAGCAACCTCGCTGGTCCAGGAGTAGCCGCCGTTGAGGAAGGATACCTTCACGTAGCGTGCGGTAATGTCTTCGGTAGCGGTGAAGACGAAATCATCGTGGAGCCAACTGCCCGAGGTGGAGATCTTCTTTCTTGTAACCTCGAGTTCTTTATAGGTTTTGCCGTCTTCGGAAACTTCGAATTTAACGGTGGTCTTTGCGGGATCGGGGATACCCCAGCTTGTGTTGCCCCAGAGGTCTGTTTTGATTGCTTTGATTTCGGAATATGCCTTGAGGTCGATAATTATGCTGATGTTGGAGCCCGAGTATGCGCCGATTTCCTGACCGTCGCCGGAGGATGCGAATGCACCGTCGGTGAGCTTGCCGATAGGCGTAAGGGAATCGTCGGTATCGGTCCATTTTGCGTTGTTGTAGCGGTTACCCGTGGATTTATAGGACTTGTTTACAGCGATGTTTTCGTAATCAACGCCGTTTACGTTAAATGTGTCCTTGGGAATATCGAAGGGATAGCCGATTTCGCATGCGAGCTTAGCGCATTCCTGAAGCTTTGCTACGGTTGCGGGATCGAGGTCGGCGGTATAGGTGTTGCCGACGGGATCAACGCCGAGGTAGGAATAGAGCCAGCAGAGAGCGATGAGGTAGGAGCCTTCTTTGGAGTGGTGTCCGCCGTCGATCGCATAAAGAGGAACTTCGGGATATTTTTCGTGGGAGTAGATAAATGCGTGCGCCGCGGGGGAGCAGTTAAGATCGAAGTATTCGGAAAGCTGAGAATAGTTCAGGTGGTGCTTGATAGCGTTCTTTCTGTTCTGTTCAAGCGTGCTTGCCGCCGAATAGCGCATATAGAGCAATGCTTCCGCGCCGTTTTCTTCGATAAGGGGAAGGAGAGTTTTGATCGAGATACGGGAGGTGGAGTAAACCGCGCTTGCCGCGTCCTGAAGAACGACGTAATCGTACTTTTTCTCCTTGAGCATTTTGCGGAATGCGATACCGCGTTCGTGTGCGGGGTCTGCGAATTCCGAAAGGAAGGCAGAGCCGAAGGTGCAGTAGTCAACGTCAACCTCGATACCTGCCGCTTCAGCAACGCCCTTGAACTTAATGGGGGTGCCGTTGAAGTAGGTCGAGCTGTTGCCGACGAAGAGGAACTTTATCGCGTCCTTCGAGGGAGCAACGGGGTCGTTATACTTAAGCGTGAACTTATTGGTGCTCTTATTGTAGCTGCCGTTCATATCGTAGATGATCGACATTGTGGAGTTGTAGAGCACTGCGTCTTCCATTGCGATATTGAAGGCATTGAAGAGCTGTTTTTCGTTGTAGGGGTTAAAGCCTACCATAAAGCCGCCTGCGGGAATGGTAACGGTATCCTGCGGGGAGCCCGTAACGGTGCTGGAGTTTTCGTACATATCGCCGCCGGCTTCCATAAGTCTGCCGGTGGAATCGAATACCATTACTTTAGTGTGTCTGAAATAATATTCGTTTGCGAGAATATCTCTCGGCTTGTTAGAATCGTTGGTGTAAACGACTATATCCTTGCCGTCGGTGTGGCAGTCGTAGCCGTTTATATCGAGCACGAGCGTGTTTTCGTATTCATCTGCCGAAACGACGAAGGGGAGCGAGGTGAACACGATAAGCAGTGCCGCAATAAGCGATAATACTCTTTTCATTTTGCGTTTCCTTTCTGTTTATCCTTTGATTTCGTAGGTGCCGAAGTAATGTCTTGCGACGAGGAGGTAGTCGTACTGGTTAACGGTGCCGTCCTTATTTACGTCTGCGCGGGTGAATTCTATATCGGTAAGAGTACGTGTTGCGAAGTGGTGGCGCTTAACGAGAATGTAGTCATACTGGTTGATAACGCCGTCTGCGTTAACGTCGCCGAGCTTTGCTTCGGGGTCAACTACGGGAGGCTTAACGTTGGGATCGTATTCTCTGCCGTAAACTTCGATTTCGTTCATAAATGCGAATATGCCGTCGAGAACGACTTCGAGCTTAACAAAGCGTGCGGAGTTATCGATCTGTGCCTGCGCTTCGAATGCAACGCCCTTTTCGATAGCGGGGAAGGTAAGGGGAATAGCTTCGCCCCAGCTTTCGCCGTCGTCGGAAAGGTAAACCTTCATCGATTTGGGACCCTTGATACCCGAATCGCCCTGAAGGTCGATAGCGTTTACCTTAATGCCCGAAAGGGTGAATTTTTCACCGAGGTCGAAGGTGATGGTGCCGATACCGTTGGGAGCGTTTATATCGTTGGGGTAGCTGGGCTGGTTATAGAAGGTGAACCAGTTGTTATCGTAGGAAATAGAGGTAGCTTTCTTGCCGTCGGTAAGGCTTGCGGTATACTGAGCGTATTTCTTGCCGTTACCCGAAATGGTGTAGTCCTTGCCCGAAACGAGATTTTCGTCCGCAGGGTCGATAACGATGTTCTTCATACCCTGAACCTCGATTTCGTTTATAGCCATAAATGCGCCGTCGAGGGTGAATTTGAATACGACCGTATCGGTATGAACGCCCTTTGCTTCGGAGGAGAGCCAATATGCTTGGTTATCCTTTGCGGAGATGTTTGTGAAATCGCAGATTTTAACTTCCTTGCCGTCTACGATACCGTAGAGAGCGGCGGATTTGGGACCCTTTACGCCCATACCCGCAACGTTGTTGATAAGGTGTGCGCGTGCGCTTGTGATTTCATATACGCCGTCGAGCTTAACGGTTACACTGCCGACGCCGCTTACGATATTGGGCTTATACGAGGAGAAGAGGAACCAGCTGTCGTCGCTTGCGTTCCAGCCTGTGCTTGCTACGCCGTCGGTAAGGTTTGCGGCATAAGAGGTATTATATTCGGGAGCGCCGGGGTTATCGTTGGTGAGCGAGATTTCGTAATCTCTGCCCGATGCGAGATTCTTTTGAGGAAGCTCGTCTTCGGAAGGACCGATTTCAACAGAGGGCTCTCTTCCTTCGGGGTCATAGATGAACTGCCAGATAGCTTCGGTATGAACCTGCTTGCCCTTTTCGTATTTAACGAGCTTGTCGTTGTTGCCCTTCGAGAAGTAGAGCTTGTTCGAATTGGTGTTCATATCCCAGAACGCGGTAAGGAAGGGATGACGCTGGCTTTCGAGCGAATCCTCGTAGGTGTTTACGCGTACGTCGAACTGGTACTGCGAATTGTTTTTGCCGTAGATAAGAGCGCGGGTAGCCTTGTTGCCGCTGTTCATCGGGCCCGAGTAGTCTGCTTTGCCGACTTCTGCGGTGACGACGGTGGTGAGAAGCTCGCCTTCCTTGCTGAACATATCTGCATAGAGGCCGTATTTCTTATCGACAGGGAACATACAGGTATAGGAAACGCCGTGCCATACGTCCTTAACGTAATCGAGGTCGACGTTCAATTTTACCTGAGGACCGGTGAAGGTGTACTTACGGATAACCTTTGCGAAAATGTCGTTGTCGGTATAGGACATGTTCTTATCGACGTAGTCGCCGATAGAATCCTTGGGGTTAACGTCGGGGAAATAGAGAAGGTTGGTCTTTTCGATAACGTGAAGGATATTTACCTTCTTGCTCTGACCGTTGGAGAGGGTTATCTTCTGACCTGTTTCGCCGTCGTAAAGCTCGAACGAAACGAGTGCTTCGTTACCGTGGTTACCGCCGGTGAAATAGGTGGTGCCGGTTGCGGTAATGCTGGTACGGTAAACGTATTCGAGGTCGGTACTGCCTGCAACGAAGGTATGAGTTTTGCCGCTTTTATCGACAAGGTACCATTTGGAGAGGTTGAAGGTGCCCCAGTTGGTTTCATACATCGTGATAGTGGTTGTGCCCGCTTCGGTTTCGCTGACCATTTTGTATTCACGGTTGCTTACGCGGGTTACGGTCGTGGGAATATTTTTATATTCCTCGGTATTGGGGTTTTCGAAGGTATCGTAATCATCGAAGCCCCAATAGTCGCCTGCGGCAAGTGCCGCGGGGAGCAGTGAAACGCACATCAGCGCACAAAGCAGAAGCGAAAGTAGTTTTTTTGTTTTTTTCATGGGTTTTATCTCCTTTTATTTTTTCTTCTTGGAAATTACAACAGCCGCCGCCGCGCAAGCCGCAACGACCAATCCGCCGATAAGCCAGTAAAGCCAAGCCTTACCCGATTTTGCAGAGGGCTCGTAATCGCTCGGAGCAGAAGAGGATTCCGCTTCGGGTGCGGTCGATTCCTCTGCGGGAGCGGGACCGTATACGCTGATTTCGCTCGACCATACGAACGTACCGCCGAGATAGCTTACACGCACGTAACGCGCGTTTACGGGGGAGTTGAGCTCTAAAATGAATTCGCGCTTTGTCCAATCGCCGCCTCCGAGCTCATCGGACATAGCGGTTTTGCCGAGCTCGGTAAAGGTTTTGCCGTCGTTGGAGATTTCGAATTTAACGTCGAAGGTCGTGGGATCGTTGATGCCCCAGCTTGTGTTACCGAACAGGTCGGTTTTTATTGCACGGACCGACGAAATCTTTTCGAGATCGATAGTAACCGTATGGGTTGCGGATTTATATGCGCCGACAGCCTGATCCTTGCCGCTTGAAGCGTATTTACCGTCGGTAAGCTTGCCGAGCGGCTTGCCGTCTGCGCCTGTATCGGTCCAGTCGCCGTTATAGGGTGCGCCCGAGGGGGTATAGGGCTTGCCCTGCGCGATATTGACGTGAACCACGCCGTCCTTATCGGTATAAACGTCCTTGGGTCCTTCGGAGTAGGGGTAGCCCTTTTCTACCGCGAGCTTCGCGCATTCCTGAAGCTTTGCGGCGGTATCGGGATCCATTTGTGCGGTATAGCTGTTACCGACGGGGTCTATTCCGAGGTAGGAATAGAGCCAGCAGCACGCGATAAGGTAGGAGCCTTCTTTGGAGTGGTGACCGCCGTCATCGGCGTAAAGGTTTATTTCGGGGTACTTTTCGCGGCTGTAAACGAACGCGTCTGCCGCGGGGGAGCAGTTAAGCGAAAAGTCCTCTGCCATTTTGGAGTAGTTTTCGTGGTGCTTTTTCGCGTTTTCGATAATCTGTTCGAGCGTGCTTGCCGCGGAATAGCGCTTATAGAGCACCGCTTCGGCACCGTTTTCCTTGATAAGCGGAAGAATTGTTTCTACCGCGGGCTTCGAGGAATAATAGTTTGCGCTTGCCGCGTCCTGAAGCACGACGTAATCGAACTTCTGGCTCTTTAATTTATTGCGGAGTGCAACGCCGCGTTCGTGTGCGGGGTCTGCGAATTCCGAAAGATAAGCAGAGCCGAAGGTGCAATACACAACGTCAACGGGTGCGCCCGCCGCCTGTGCAAGTGCTTTGAACTTTATCGGCGTGCCGTTGAAATAGGTCGTGCTGTTGCCGACAAAGAGGAACTTTTTCGCGTTTGAGGGTGCGGGAGAGGGGTTATCGTATTCGAGCTTGAGCTTGCTGTCCGTATACGAGCCCTTTACGGGATAAATAACCGACATGGTCGCATTGTAGAGCATTGCGCCCTCCATTGCGGTGGTGAACGCCTTGTTCGCCTTTTGTGCGGCGCCCGGCTTGAATGCAACGAGGAAGCCGCCTGCGGGCACGCTTACGCTTACCTGCGGTGCGCCCGTTACGGTTGCGCTGTTTTCATAAATATCGCCGCCCGCTTCGATAAGCATACCGTCTTTATCGAAGACCATAAGCTTTGTATAGCGGAAGCCGTATTCGTTTGCTTTTATAACGCGCACGCTGTTCGTTTTGTTCGGATAAACGAAAAGAGCGCCGCTATCGGTTTTGCAGTCGAACCCGCTTATCGCTTCTTCGACAACGTTATCGTATTCCGCCGCGGAAGAGCCGAGCGGTAACACCGCGCCGAGAGTCGAGATGAGGGTGATCAGTGCTATGATTTTCACAAGCTTCTTTTTCATCGTTAGTACCTCTATTATATTTTATATTATATAATAACATATATAACGCGCGCGCGCAATCTGCTATTTAGTTAAAAAATACGAAAATCTTTATGCATATTGCACAATATGCTTTTAAGTTATTAATAACATTTGACTCTAATATGCCGAAAGAAAGCAAGTGCTTATTGACAAATCATACGGTGTCGGGTAAAATGGTTAGCAGATGCTAACAAGCGTATTTTGCAAGGAAAAAAAGGAGATATAATTATGTTCGAAAAAAAGCTTAAGGCTACTCTTAGTATAGAAGGAATGCACTGCAATCACTGCAAGGGCAGGGTTGAAGCGGCATTGAAATCGGCAAAGGGGGTTAAGGATTTCAGCGTTTCGCTCGAAGGCGCAAGCGCGGAAATTACCTATGCCGAAGGCAAAACCACCCCCGAAGCGGTTGCAGGTGCGGTTACCGCAATCGGCTTTAAAGCAAGCGTAAAATGAAGGTCGATAAAGCTATAAAGGTCGGCGGAATGTCCTGCGTGCGCTGTTCCGCCGCGGTCGAAAACGCGCTTAAAGCGCAAGAGGGGGTACTGCGTTGCTCGGTTTCCTATGCGAACGGCAGGGCGGAGGTCAGCTTCGACGATGAAATAACGAATATAAAGGCGCTGGAGCGGGCGATAAAAAAGGCGGGCTACGAGGTGCTTACCGATATTCGCACGGCAAGACGGCGCGAATTTATAAAAAGCGTGGTTACCTTTTGCTTTTCGCTTTTGTTTTCGCTTCCGTTCTTCGTTATGATGGGCTTTATGCTGTTCGGAAGGCATACCGCATTTATGCACGACGGGCTTTTACAGCTTGTATTCGCGGCGCCCGTGCAGCTTATTGCGGGGTGGCGCTTTTACCGCGGTGCCTATAACAGCCTAAAAAACAAAAGCCCGAGCATGGACCTTTTGGTGGCGCAGGGAACGACGGCTTCGTTTCTATACAGCGTTTACAGCCTTATTGTCGGGGGCGATACCTTCTATTTCGAAAGCTCTGCGATGATAATAACGCTCGTTCTGCTCGGCAGAATGCTCGAAGCGCGCGCGAAGGCGAAAACGGGCGAAGCGATTGAAAAATTAATGGATCTTGCGCCGAAAACGGCAACCGTTCTGCGCGACGGCAGGGAAGAAAGCATACCCGCATATATGATAGTCAAGGGCGATATTATCGTCGTACGCCCCGGTGAAGCATTGCCCGCAGACGGCGTGATAACCGAGGGTGAATCGCATATCGACGAATCGATGCTCACGGGCGAAAGTATGCCGGTTTATAAATCGAACGGCGATAGGGTTTTCGGCGGTACGGTGAACGGAAGGGGCTCGTTTTGCTTCCGTGCGGAATCTGTCGGGGGCGAAACGGTGCTTGCTTCGATTATCCGTATGGTCGAAAGCGCGCAATCCTCTAAAGCGCATATTCAGAACACAGCCGACAAGGTTTCGACGATATTCGTTCCCGCTGTTACTATTATTGCCGTAATAACCTTTTTGGGGACTTATTTTGCGGTGGAGAGCGTGAGCCTTGCGCTTGATTCCGCGGTTGCGGTGCTGGTTATCGCCTGCCCCTGCTCGCTCGGGCTCGCTACGCCGACAGCGTTGATGGTCGGTATCGGCAGAGGTGCTTCGATGGGGATTCTTATAAAGAACGCCGATGCGCTTGAGCACGCCTGCAAAATAAAGGCTATCGTTTTCGATAAAACGGGTACGGTTACCGAGGGCAGACCGAGCGTGAATTCGGTGCTGACGCTCGATAATGAGTGCGACGATGCGCTTATGCTCGTTGCCGCGGCGGAATCGCGCTCCGAGCACCCGATAGGCGAGGTAATTTCGCGCATTTACGAAGGCGATCTGCCCGAGGTGAGCGATTTCGAATCGGTTGTCGGAAGCGGGATAAGAGCAACGGTCAACGGAAAAAGCGTTGCCGTCGGCAAGCCCGAATGGATAGAGCGCGAATGTGATCTTACGCTCGGTGAAGAGGTTTATGCTCTTCAAAACGGCGGGAATACCGTTACGGTTGCGGCGATAAATAAAAAGGCGGTGCTCGCTTTGGCGGTTTCCGACCCCGTTCGTGCAGATTCAAAGCAGGCGGTAGCACGCTTGAAGTCGCAGGGGATAAAAACACTGCTCGTCACGGGTGATAACGAATTTTCGGCAAGGGCGGTGTGCGAGGCGGCAGGCATCGACGGCTTTGTTGCAAACGCGCTTCCCGAGGATAAGGTGAACGAAATTCGCGGCTTGAAGAGCGAATACGGCGTGGTTGCAATGGTGGGCGACGGTATTAACGATGCGCCCGCGCTTACCGCGGCAGATTTGGGGTTCGCGGTCGGCGGCGGTACCGATATTGCAATGGAATCGGGCGATATAGTGCTCGCTTCGGGCGGGATTTCCGCCGTTGCCGATGCATATATGCTCTCCCGCGCGACGATGCGGAAGATAAAGCAGAATCTTTTCTGGGCGTTTTTCTATAACACGGTGGGTATTCCGCTCGCGGCGTTCGGATTGCTCAACCCGATTATCGCGGGCGCGGCGATGGCGTTTTCCTCGGTTTCGGTTGTTACGAATTCGCTCCTTTTGAAAAGGGTAAGGATATAAAAGGATATAAAAAAAGCTCACCGAAAGGGGAGCTTTTTTTGTGAGGTGAGAGGTATTTGTATTGTGTTCTCATTGAAGCCTTCCCCCTTGGGGGAAGGGGGACCGACGGAGTCGGTGGATGAGGGGGAGCCGTCCGCAGACGGCGTTATCCTCTTGTTGCCTTAACAATATCCGTAACGATGCTAACGCATCTCCCCCTCATCAGTCACGGCGGTCGTGCACGCCGCGACAGCTTCCCCCAAGGGGGAAGCCTTCAGTTCGTGGCGTTTCTTCCTTTTTAAGCCAACACTTTAACCTTAATGGCTCCCCTTGTCTTTTTCCCCAAAAAATCAACGATTTTTCGGGGACCCCCGAGGGGGAGCTGGCACCGTAGGTGACTGAGGGGATTGTTTGTTTTTTTCATTCTGTCACTTCTTTTGACAGCCCCTCCGTCACGCACGAGGGCGTGCGCGACACCTCCCCTTACACAGGGGAGGCTTCAGAGAGAAAGCATTGGGATAATAATGGAGAAACGGTACGAACTTGTAGGGACCGGCGAGCGACGTGCGCGTCGCAATGATATAAATCCCTTCGGGATTTGCGATATACGCGTTTGCGTGCGATATACGCCTTCGGCGTGCGATATGCCTGCGGGCATTGGTGGAGTAATTGATTGACATTGAAGGCTCCCCTTGTCCTTTTCCCCAAAAAATCTACGATTTTTCGGGGACCCCATCGGTCCCTACAATTCGCAATCAAACTTCATTATAAACCCGAAACATTAATTTTACCGTCATTCGACGCCGACCGTCGAGGACGCCGGTCCCTACGTTCGTACCGTTACTAAAATAAATAATATGTTTCTTTAATTTTATCGCCGCTTATGCGGACCGTCGGGGACGCCGGTCCCTACGGTTCTCAACGAAAATTTTAATTATTAAACCGACATATAAAATTTAAATCACAATGACACACAACAAATAATTGAACACAAGAGTTTTTGGGAGAGAGCACGAGAGAGGACTTTTTGCAAAAAGTCCTCTCTCGTAAACTATTTTATAAACTATTTTAAGAACTATTCAAATAACCCCATCAAAGATAAAAAACTTCGAGGGTGGTGACTTTGCAAAGGTCGGTTTCGGGGGTGAAGACGAATTCGTTGTTGCCGATGTTAACCGAGACCTCGCGGTAGTCGTAAACGGTTTTGCCGTCGGTGCCGCCGACGATAAAGCCGCCCGCGTTCTTTTCCGATATGCTCATACCGACGTTCGTTTGGGTAAGGGTAGGGGTATTGGAAACGAAGGAAACGCGGATTATTGCTTTTTGGGTGTTTTGGGCAGAGATTACGACCTTGTTTTTCTTTACTTCGTAGGTCGCGTCGGGGGCTTTGCCCTCGGTTTCGCTCTTGAGGTCGCGCAGACCGAAGCCGTTACGCTGTGCGAGGTAGGAAAGGCTTACGAGCGAGAAGTTGATAAGGTTGCGCGCGCAATCCTGAAGCTCGCCGCGGGTAAGAGAGCCGTCGGCAAGAGAGGATTTAAGGTTATCCTCGCGCTTTTCCGCATCGGGACAGACCATATAGACGTCGTTGCGGGAGTGCGCCATAGCTTTTAGGTTGGTGACGGATGCGCTTCCGTCGTCGGCGGAAACACGCGCCCACCAGTCAGACATAACGAAGCCGTCGAAGCCGAAATCGTTACGAAGAAGCTTAACGGTGAGATCGTAATTGGAAGCAGCCCAGCGACCGTTTACGGGGTTATACGAGGTCATTACCGAGCGCACGTTGCTTTCACGCACGCAGATTTCGAAGGGGCGGGCATATATTTCGCGCACGGCGCGTTCGGAAAGAACGGCGTCGACACCGTGGCGGTCGGTTTCCTGATTGTTCGCCATAAAGTGCTTTACCGCACCGCTTACGCCCGCGCTGTCGAGCCCTCGGCAGACAGCCGCCGCCATTTTGCCCGAAAGAAGCGGGTCTTCGGAGAAATATTCGAAGTTGCGGCCGCAGAGCACGTCGCGGTGAATGTTGGTGCCGGGGCCGAGAAGAATATCTACGTTGAAGCTTGCGAGCTCACAGCCGCAGTTGAAGTACATATCGCGTACAAGCTCGGTGTCCCACGTTGCCGCAAGGCAGGTCGCGGCGGGGTAGCAAACGCACTTGACGTCGCCCATAATGCGTATGCCGGAGGGGCCGTCGGTACAGCAGAGGGTGGGGGGCTTTAATGCTTTTAAAGCGGGGGTGACGCCGACAAACGCCGCGGCGGTGCCGGGGGTGACTTTAGGCGAGGACATACCTTCGGCGCGGACGATGTGAACGAGATCGTTGTCGTCAAGCCGTGCGATGAGATCGTCGACGGTGGCTCTGCCTTCGTAAACGTCATCGAGCGTGGGCCCGTCCTTTTCGACTTGGGGGATGGTTGCGGGGTTGGGTTCGCTTGAGGGGATACG
>JAZTXJ010000028.1:0-7044 GCA_045636285.1 Eubacteriales bacterium | reverse complement strand
CACGCTCACGCCTTTTCGCTCACTCCCCTGTGGAGCGATCGTTTTTGCGTATGAATTCGAACTATTGAATAACCGTTGGTTTTTAGTGATATTCCGTCTTCGACGGAGTGATATTTTTGCTTACGCAAAAGTGATATTGCTTCACTTCGTTTCGCAGTGATATTATATTCGCCTATAACTGCCGAAGGCAATATCACTCGGCTTTGGCCGAATATCACTGCGTAGCAATACAACTCGCCGAGAGAAACGAGGCGAATATAACTGAACACGACAAGTTTCTTTCGAAACTTGTGGTTTTCTGGTGGAGCCGAGGGGAATCGAACCCCTGTCCGAAAACCTGTCCGCGGTGCTTTCTCCGAGCGCAGTCTTTCTTTAGGATTCCCCACCGAGTATGCCGAAAGACAGGCTCACTCGGACGGTAGCTTCATTAATTCATGGAAGGGCTCAAAGCTTTGCCCGACACACGTTCACCGCTAAGTGACGCCGCATCCGAAGCCGCGGTACTCTTCGGTGCGACGGAAGCTGCGTTAAGCAGCTACTGCTAATTTGTTATTGTTAGCGTTTAATTTTAAAGTGCACATTTTTAGGAAGTTATGCGCTTCCGCTCGCTTACTCCGTTTCTAAATCCCCGTCGAAACCTTTACGGCCCCGCGTGACCTTTAAAACGGTCATATATTATGTTTTGTTTTTAGCAAATTTCTTATAAATTCCGAAGCGTATTCCACGATTTCATCTGATTTCCGTTCATCGTGGGTGATAAGCTCGGCGGTCGGATCGCACTGTGCGTTTTTATAAAAATCATACGCATAGCGGATACGTTCGGTTATATCGTCGTGTGCGAAATAATCAAGCGTTTCGTTTTCGAACCCGTCCTCCGCACCGATAAGCTCAAGCGGTCGATAGGGCGAATTCTTTGCCAAAAAGCGACAATCCATTTCGTACCAGCCTTTTCTTATCGCCTTTATATTGGCGCGCCAAACGTCGCGGCCGCGTCCGAACATATAGGGGTGAATTATATCGCGCACGTAAATAGTATCGGTCAAGATATGCACGTAATAGCCGAGATAGAAGGAAAACATTCTTCTGTCCTGCTCGTTTTGCGCGTATTTACAGAAGAATTCGGCGTTGTCCTCGAAGCGTTGCTCGTAAGAAACGCCTTCGCGCTTCCAGTGCGAAACGTCCTTCGGCGGAAGATAGGTAAAATCGTCTACCATTCTGCCGCTATCGGGCGCGATTGAGCCGATATAAAACGCGGCTTCATCGATATTATGAAGCGTTTTCAATATATTTTCCGCCACGCGCAGGTGGACGACCCAGGTTGCCATTAATAGTTGCCCTTTTCGCCGCGTTCGATTTCGCGCTTGGCTGTTTTTTCTGCTTCGACAGCGCGCTTGTCGTAAAGCTTTTTACCCTTGCACAGCCCGATTTCGACCTTAACCCATCTGCCCTTGAAATAAAGAGCGAGCGGGATAAGCGAATAGCCCTTCTGACCGACAGCGCCGAAAAGCCTGTCGATTTCTCTGCGGTGCATAAGAAGCTTTCTGGGGCGATAGGGATCGCGGTTAAAGATATTGCCCTTTTCGTAGGGGCTGATATGCATACCGTAAATAATCAGCTCGCCGTCATCGATACGGCAAAAGGAATCCTTAAGATTAACCCTGCCGTTGCGGAGCGATTTTACCTCGGTACCGAAAAGCTCAATGCCGGCTTCGAATTTATCTTCTACAAAATATTCGTGATATGCGGCGCGGTTATTTGCGATACCGCGAACAGAATCCGACATACGAACTCTCCTTTCTGTTTGTTGCTTTTGTATTATATACTATCTTTTTAGAAAAATCAACTTAAATTTTTCCCAAAACGAAATCTGCCTCGAAGCAGTTCATTTCGGTTGTCGAATTATAAGCCGAAACGACGAATCTTCCGTCCTTTTCGTCGGAAGCGAGCTTTAAGGTATCGCCGATTTTTGCTTCGTGCTGGAAGATTATGCGGATTTCTTTAACGTAATCTTCTTTTCGGTCGTAGGGAAGAATATCGAGCGAAATATCCGAATAAACGCAGTTGTTAAGGTGGTCGTTTTCATCGAGGTCGGAAAGGCGTACGATACGCTCTCCGCGTTCGGTAAGCTCCTTTGCATCGAGCGAGCGGGGGATTTCTATCGTCGCGCAGTCGATATTATGCTCGGTAAGCTCGAACGGGAATTCGCGCGGGCGCACGATACGGCGGGTATCGTATTTTACGATCACCCACTGCGTTGTCGCGTGGATAATTTCCTCGCCGTCGCGGTAAAATTCGAATTCGCGCACCGAGGTAATACCCGAAACGCGATTATGGTAGGTGCGTACCTTCAGCTCGTCGTATGCAAATATCGGCTTTTTAATATCGATTCCGAGCTTAACGAGCACGAAAACCATATTGACGTCGCGCATTTGGTTATAGGTACAGCCCATCGCGTCGCAATCCTCACGCGCTAACTGCTGCATTATTTTTTGAAGCGCCGAGGGCTTAAGCGTGCTGTTCGGGTAAACGTCGAAGCTTGCGACGGTTATATTCTTTTCAAGCATTATTCAATATTTGCGAGCGGATTTTTGTCCGCCGCTTCCTCCAGCTTTTTGTTTGTAAGGTGTGTGTATATCTGTGTTGTGGTAAGCTGCTCGTGCCCTAAAATGTCCTTTAGCGTGAGCACGTCGACCTCGCCTTCGTTATACATCAGCGTTGCGGCGGTGTGACGGAGCTTATGCACCGAAAGACCTCTTCCGCCCAAGCCCGCAAGATCGAGATAACGGTAAACGAGCGTTTGAACCATCTGGTTCGAAATTCTTGTGCGGCGCGAGCTCAAAAACAGCGCCTGCTTATCGATAATAGGCTGTCCGTGCTCGGTCGCTTTGCTCTGGCGCACCTTTAAATATGCGACGATCGCGTTGCGGCAGGCGTTGTTGAGATAAACCACCCGCATTTTGTTGCCCTTACCCGTAACGAACAGCTTTGTAAAATCATCGGAAATGTGGTGAATATCTATCCCCACAAGCTCGGAAAGACGCATTCCGCAGTTCAAAAACAGGGTAAGAATACAGTAATCGCGCTCATAAGTCGGGCAATCGCGCGGAACGCTTTTTAAAAGCATTATGCTTTCCTCGAGCGTTAAATATTTAGGCAGTGCGGGCTTGATTGTCGGGCTGTCGATATCCTTTGCGGGATTATTCGTCAGCCTGCGCGATTTTGCGGTGTGGTATTTATAAAACGCCTTTATTGCCGAAAGCCTTCTTGCGCGTATTCGCACGCCGTTACCGCGCGCGGACGAAAGGTAAAGCATAAACGAATATACCTCGTCGGTACGCACCGATTCGGCAAGACTGTAATCGAGAGAAGCAATGCTGACCTCCGCCATTTCGACACGTTCGGGCTTTTCGCCGCGGCGGGTGACGATAATATAGCGAAAAAACAGTATAACGTCGTTCACGTATTCGCGCACGGTGAGTGGCGAACAGTTCTGTATCGAGCCCTTATATCCCGCAAAGGTCACGAGAGGTTCGGGAAGAGTTGTATCTATCATTGCTTTGCCCCCTTTTCGTTTTATACAATTATATCGCGCTTTCTTCGGTAAATCAATAGCAAAGCGCAAAATAATTTTATACAATTTGTTAAATCCTTTTTTGCTTGACAAATATCGGGGAAACGTATATTATTAAGATATAAAATATATCGGAGGAAAAAAGATGAATTATATTGTACCCGTAGAAAAGGAAATCGATTTTTCCCGCGCGGAAAAGGCGATGATATCCAACTATAAATGGACCGAGGGCTATGCGCCCGAAGCCTATGCACAGCTTATCTGCATTCTCGGCAGAGGCTTTGCATTGCGTATGACCTGCAAGGAAGCAAACCCCAAGGCTGTATACACTAACTACAACGATCCCGTTTACAAGGATTCCTGTATGGAATTTTTTGCAAGCTTCAATCCCGAAAGCAATAAATATATGAATTTCGAAATGAACTCGAACGGCGCGTTTCTTGCCGCCGTCCGTACCGAGCGTGCGAACAAAACCCCTATCGATACTCTCGCGCCGCTCCCTGAGGTAAAGGCGGTGCATACCGAAGACGGCTGGAGTGTCGAGGTATTCTTCTCGAACGATATGATCGGCAAGCTTTTCGGCAAATTCTCGTTCGCACGCGGCGAAAGCTTCAAGGGCAACTTCTATAAATGCGGCGACGAAACCGAAATTCCTCATTTCGGAATGTGGTCGCCCATCGAAAGCGAAAAGCCCGATTTCCACCGTCCCGAATTTTTCGGCACCTTCACGATCGAGGAATAAAATATGAAAACAAGACGTATTTTCGCACTTGCTTTATGTGTTTTGACTCTCTTTTCCTGTTTTTCTGCATTTTCGGTAAACGCGACCGAGGAAGAGCTTCCCGTTATAAGCTGGTTCGTTTCGGGAATGACTGTCGGTGAAGCGAAAGCGCTTTCGCCCGCTTTGAAGTCCTTTACCCGCGGCGGCAATACGCTCGATGATAACGAAGCTATCGCTTCGGGCGATACCGTCGTTACCGATAACGCGAGCTATACCGCATGGGTGCTCGGCGACGTTTCGAAAAACGGCAACGTCGATCAGTATTCCTATATACTTATCAAGCGTCATTGCTTCGACACTTATACCCTCGACGAGCAGGAATTTTTCTCTGCGGATATAGATAAAAACGGCAGGGTAGACCAATACGATTATATCCTTGCAAGCCGTATTTACTTCAAGACCTTCGAGCTTAAAAAACCGAAAAACAGCGACGGCGTTCCCGTGCTTCTTTACCACCATATCCTGCCCGATGAATACAAGAACACAGACAACTGGCGCGGAAACGATATTACCATTGCCACAAGCGAGTTCAGGCGTCATCTGCAGATGCTTGCCGACGGCGGATATAACGTTGTAACGGCAGACGAGGTGGTCGCCTACGTTCGCGGCGAAATTCTGCTTCCCGATAAGAGCCTTATGCTCTGCTTCGACGACGGATACCGCTCGAACACCTATTTTGCCGCACCTATTTTAGCCGAATTCGGATTCAAGGCAACCGTATTTGCAATAATTTGCGGCTATGAAAACAAATACGTCGAAGAGTTCGATTATTTTGCTCTTCAAAAAATCACTCCCGAGGATCTTGCACCCTGGGAAGACGTTATCGACCAGCAGTGCCACACCTATGCAAACCACAACCATCTGCCGCAGCAGAGCTATGCGCAGATACTTGCCGATCTTAAAACGGCGCAGAACGTGTACAAATCCGAATTTTTCGCCTACCCCTACGGCGACTATGCCGACCACGCTGTCGATGCTGTAAGAGATGCGGGCTTCGAAGCGGCGTTCTCTACGGTTGAGCGCAACGCAGTACCCGGTGATGAAATTTTCCTTATTCCGCGTTATACCGTTCTCTCGCCGATGAAGGATTCGGACTATTTAAAGCTTATCGCAAAAGCCGATTAACACTTTTCGCCCTTCGCTCATAATCTTTAAGTAGTGAAGGGAGGCATTGCAATGGGCTGCTTTGATTCGTTCTTCGGCAACAATAATTGCTGGATTATCATTTTGATCGCGGTTATTATCCTTTGCTGCTGCTGCGGTTAAAAAATTGAACAACATAAGGGCTGACGTTTTTTGCGTCAGCCCTTGTTGTTTATGAAGCGCTTTGTTGAATTATTGCGTTGCGCGTTATTCGACATTTTCCGAATCGTTAGCCTATTCTTTAGAAAAATCGAGAGTTGCGGTCATTTTTTCGAAATCGTATTTTCCTACTATTCCCAATGCGTTAAATATCGGTCGCAGCGTGTAATTGTCGATTGTAATTTCTCTGTCGTATGCTGCATAATACAGTGTCCCGCCGGGTACCGGTAAAAACAAATTATAGCTTTCGTCTTCTTCGGCTATTAATTCAACTTTGCTGATGTCTAAAATAAATACCTTTTCTTGAAATCTTACGTTAGCGATGCTATCATTTTTCCATTCGAATTCCGCACCGAATTCTTCCAATATAGCGACAAACGGAAGAAGAAAATAGTTTCCGTCGTCACGCTTCATCACTGCGCGACTTCCTTCGGTTATGTCCTTGCCGTTTACGATAAGCGTGCAATCGTAATCCTTCAAATCTCTGCCGATGCGTATGTCCTTGTTTTCGAAATCCACGTCAAAGTAATCGATTGCAAAGTACATACTGAATTCGTTTAATAAAGCGGAAAAGTTGGTATCGTTAATCAAAATTTCCTTTTTCATCGTGGTATACATAAGAGAAGAATCGCTGTAAGCCGAGAAGTGATTTACATCATCATCCCCCGTCGCCCAACGCAATTCACCGTTTTTTATGTCAAGCAGGAAAGGTGTTTTGGTTTGATAATACATATAAGCCAGCGTGTCGCTTTCCCATACAAAATCCAAATCCAAGGCTTCCATTATAGCAACAAACGGCAATTCTGCGCGGTCTTGATACATTTTTACGCCGCTTCCTTCGGTTATATCCTTGCCGTTTACGATAAGTTTGCATTCGTATACGGTTTCGCTCTCATCGTTCTCGGACTTAGAGCTTTCGTCGCAAGGAATACTTTCTTCTACATTTGATTTCGAGGACGCATCGTTCGAGGATTCTGTAATCGTTTCGTCGGAAATTTCGGCTTGCGAGCTTGTAACCGATTCGCAGTTTTGTGATTCGCCTTTGGATATTTCGTTATTTTGAGCGGAACAGCCGCCTATGCAGAAAGCCAACAACAATAATAATGAAATTATCTTTTTCATAGCTTACACCTTTTTCGATATTAAAGATTTTTACAAGAAAAACAAAATCCACCCCGCGAAAGCAGAGTGGATAAACTTTTTATGAGGGAATAGTTCTCCTATCCGCTTTGATGAGCGAGCTATTCTTGTTCTATGCGCGAAAAAACGCCGTGCGGTTTCTTCGATATCATTGTAACATAGGATTTGTTTCGTGTCAATGAAATTGCTATGATTTTATAAAATTATAAAAATCCTTGTGGTGCTTCATTATCATATCGCGTTCGTTATC
>JAZTXJ010000027.1:0-3634 GCA_045636285.1 Eubacteriales bacterium | reverse complement strand
TGAGCCAAGGAGTTGGCCAAGGGAGTTGTCTTCCTAAGACCGCTTGGCCTCCGACTTCCGCGATTATCGAAAGCGAGGCTTCGAAGCTGCCCGTGCTGCCGCGATTGAGCTTTTCCGACCACGAAGCAACCACCCAACGATCCTTATCGTTAGGGTTGGAAAGCCCGTTTTGCGCGTTGATACAATCGTATTTATGGATAGAAACGCCGTATCCGCGGGTGATATATCCGATAATATTATCACCGGGCAGAGGATTACAGCATTTTGCAAACTTAACGGTACAGCCTTCGACGCTGTCGACGATAACGCTTTCTGCGTTACTGCGGACGTTCTTTTCGTGACGCGCGGTTTTAAGCTGTTCTGCGGTGGGCATAACTGCGGGTGCTTCTGCCTGAGGGCATACGACACGCATAAATTCCTCGCGCAGCTTTACCGATATTTTCGATACCGAAAGACCGCCGTAGCCGATATTGTTGTAAAGATCTTCAACGTCGGGAAGCGAAAGTCTGTTGGCGAGGTTTTTCATAACCTCGTTCTTCTGCGCTTCGGTATAGGGTCTTCCGTAGCGTTTGATTTCGCGTTCGAGCTCCATTTTGCCGACCGCGATGTTTTCGGCACGCATTTCCTTTTTGAAGAACTGTCTTATTTTATTGCGCGCTTCGCCCGAACGGACTATTTTAAGCCAATCGCGCGAGGGACCCTTCGAGGATGCACTCGTGAGAATTTCCACGATCTGTCCCGTTTCGAGAATCGTATCGATCGGAACGATACTGCCGTTTACCTTTGCGCCAACCATTTTGTTGCCGACCGCCGAGTGAATAGCATAGGCAAAATCGATAGGAGTGCTGTTGTTCGGAAGGTTCACCACGTCGCCCTTGGGGGTGAACACGAAAATTTCGTCTTCGAAAAGATCTATTTTCAGAGGGCGGAAGAATTCATCGGGGTCGTCGATATCCTTTTCGGTTTCGACAAGGGTGCGGATCCATTGAAGCTTTGCATCGATATCCGCTTTGACCTGTTCGCCGGTTTTGTATTTCCAGTGCGCCGCAATACCGTATTCGGCAACCTGATGCATTTCCCAGGTTCTTATCTGCACTTCGAAGGGAATACCCTCCTTACCGATAACGGTGGTATGCAGAGAACGGTACATATTCGGCTTCGGCGTGGAAATATAATCCTTGAATCTGCCGGGAATGGAATTGAACTGTTCGTGTATTATACCGAGTGCGGTATAGCAATCGAGCTCGGTGTCCACGATAATACGCAGTGCGTAAAAATCGTATATTTCGTCGAACTGCTTGCTCTGGTTATACATCTTTTTATAGATGCTGTAAATCGTTTTGACTCTGCCCGAAAGCGTGAATTTAACGTTATAGCTTTTAAGGCTTTCGGCAACCTTTTCGGTAGCCTTATCCAAAAAGTCCTTGTTTTCGCCGTAACGCTTGTTAATGTCCTCACTTACTTCGTTATAGCCGATCGGATCGAGATAATAAAGCGCGAGCGTTTCGAGCTCGTTCTTTATTTTTTGGATACCGAGTCTGTGTGCAAGCGGAGCATAAACGTGCATCGTTTCAAGCGCGATCGAGCGCTGTTTTTCGGGCGAGCGAACGTCGAGCGTACGCATATTGTGAAGTCTGTCGCAGAGCTTCACGAAAATAACGCGAAGGTCCTTACTCATTGCAAGGAACATCTTGCGAAGGTTTTCGATACTTTCGTCCTGCTTCGTTTCGAACGGGATATGGACGAGCTTGGTAACGCCATCGACTATATTTGCTACGTCGGGACCGAACTCCTTGCGTATAACGGCAAGATCAACCTTTTCGCCGCAGTCCTCGACCGTATCGTGCAAAAATGCCGCACAAATAGAATCGGTATCGAGCTGAAGCTTGAAAACCTCTTCCGCAACCGATAAGGGATGAACTATATAATCCTCGCCCGATATGCGCTTCTGCCCCTCGTGGAGCTTTTCCGCATATTCGTACGCCTTGTAGATTTTATCGTAATCGTAGCTGCCTGCTTCTTTTATTTTGGCAAACAGCTCCTCTGCCTGTTTAAGCATATTGTTTATCCTTGTCTCCCCGAGCGCACCTTGCGCAAAAGAGGCGATTCATCAATATTAATCTTTCCGTTCGAGGGCATCATTTTTATAAATACACAGTTGCCGCCCGAGCGGTATTCTAGCGAAATAAGCCTTTGCTCGTTCAAAACCTCAAGAATGATTTTGAGCTTACAAAGCGATACCGATATTCCGAATTCCTTTGCAAGCGTTCTGACCGACGAGGAAAGCGAAACACATCTGCCCTCGTGCCCTGCTTCGCGCCTGATAAAGCGGAAAATATTGCGGAAATCCGAAAGATCGGGTATATCCTTTTCGGCTCCCTCGTAGCTTCCGCCCGAGGTAAGAAGAATATAGCGTTCGTTGCAGACCGCCGTTTCTCTGCGTTCCTTTTCGGATGCGCGAATTTCTTTTATAAATATCTGCGGAGAGCGCGAGCCCATATATTCGTTTACGTCGGCGGTGAAAACTATATCACAGCTATCTCCCTCGCAATGCGGGAAGTTTTCGAACATTACGCCGAAGTACACGGCGTTAAGCGATTGAAGCTTACCGTTTTCATAGCCCGAAACGCGGAAGCGAACGTGCTTACCCTGCGAAAGAGGAACTATATCGTGCAGAGTTACGTCACGCATAACGAGCACGGGCTGGGGGTTCGAAAGTCCGAACGGCTCCAAGCGCAAAAGCTCGTCTATTCCCTTTTCGGTAAGGTCCGAAAATTTCGCTTCGCATTCTATTTCGATCGGAACGGCAGAAGCGCTTTCCTTTAATATCGGGGTTGCATATTCGTTGATACGGGCACGGAATTCCGAAATCTTGCTTCCTTCGATCGAAAGACCTGCGGCAAGCTCGTGTCCGCCGTATTCGAGCAGTAATTCTCCGCACGAGGAGAGCGCATCCATAAGCGAAAAGCCCTTTATGCTTCTTCCCGAGCCCTTTGCGGTTTCGCCGTCAAGCGAGAAAAGTATGCAGGGGCGGGAATAGCGTTCGGCAATTTTCGATGCAACGACACCGATAACGCCCTGATGCCATCCGTCGTAAGCGAGAACCAAAAATCTATCGTTGCTGAAAGAATTTTCGATAAGCTCGACCGCCTGCTCGTAAATTTTCTGCTCGGTTGCCTGACGCAATTTGTTGATCTCGCAGAGCTCTTCTGCGATAACGTCCGCCTCGGCAGAGTTTTCGGTAAGCAAAAGCTCGACCGCGCGCGAAGCGCATGCGATTCTGCCCGCCGCGTTGATACGGGGGGCAAGCGCATAGCCGACCGTCGATGCGGTCACTTTTTTGACGCATTTTCCGTATTTTATTATACCTGCGCAACGCATCAAGGAAAGCAAGCCGAGGTTTCTCGTGTTTGCGAGCTTTTTCAACCCGATGTGAGTTATACGGCGGTTTTCGCCGATTATCGGCATAACGTCGGCAACGGTACCGATAGCCGCAAGATCGGAATATTCGGCAAATACTCTCTCCACGCTCGCCCTGATCTCATCGTCGGCAGCGCCCATAGATCTTGCTCTGAATATCTCGTAAGCGCAGGCAAGCTTAAAGACAACTCCGACACCCGCCAGCTCCTTAAAG
>JAZTXJ010000026.1:0-13230 GCA_045636285.1 Eubacteriales bacterium | reverse complement strand
CTATTCGGTCGGCGGTCTTATCCTCTCTAACTCGGGCGCTATCACCGCTAACTATTGGCTTTCCGAAATTTACGATGATGAAATCGCAAACGCTCACCGCAATGCAGATATTCACATTCACGACCTTTCGATGCTCACCGGTTATTGCGCGGGCTGGTCGTTGAAGCAGCTTATTCAGGAAGGCTTGGGCGGCGTACCCGGAAAGATCACCTCTTCTCCCGCAAGCCACCTTGAAACCCTCTGCAACCAGATGGTTAACTTCTTGGGTATTATGCAGAACGAATGGGCAGGCGCGCAGGCGTTCTCCTCGTTCGATACCTATCTTGCACCCTTCGTTAAGGTAGATAATCTTACCTACGATCAGGTTAAAAAGTGCATCGAATCCTTTATCTACGGCGTAAACACTCCTTCCCGTTGGGGTACACAGGCACCCTTCTCGAACATCACGCTCGACTGGACCGTGCCCAACGACTTGGCAGAGCTTAACTGTATCGTCGGCGGCAAGGAAATGGACTTCAAATATAAGGACTGCAAAGCCGAAATGGATATGATAAACAAGGCGTTTATCGAAATCATGATCGAAGGCGATGCAAACGGCAGAGGCTTCCAGTATCCTATCCCCACCTATTCTATCACCGCAGATTTCGACTGGTCGGAAACCGAAAACAACAAGCTTCTTTTCGAAATGACCAGCAAATACGGTACTCCCTACTTCTCGAACTATATCAACAGCGATATGGAACCTTCGGACGTTCGTTCGATGTGCTGCAGATTGCGTCTTGGCCTCCGCGAGCTCCGCAAAAAGTCGGGCGGCTTCTTCGGCAGCGGCGAAAGCACCGGTTCCGTCGGCGTTGTAACGCTCAATATGCCGCGTCTTGCGTTCCTTTCTTCCGATGAAGAAGACTTCATGAAGCGTCTTGACCACCTTCTTGACGTTGCGGCTCGTTCGCTCAAGGTAAAGAGAACCATTATCACCAAGCTTCTCGATGAAGGTCTTTACCCCTACACCAAGCGTTACCTCGGCACCTTCGATAACCACTTCTCGACTATCGGTCTTGTAGGTATGAACGAAGCGGGCTTGAACGCAAAGTGGATCCGCAAGGATATGACCAGCGTTGAAACTCAGGAATTCTCCAAGCGCGTTCTCAACCACATGCGCGACAGACTTTCCGATTATCAGGAAAAATACGGCGATCTCTACAACCTCGAAGCTACCCCCGCAGAATCGACCGCATACCGTCTTGCTAAGCACGACGTAAGCCGTTACCCCTCGATCGTTACCGCGAACGAAAACGGCACTCCCTATTACACCAATTCTTCTAACCTTCCCGTTGGCTACACCGACGATATCTTCGAAGCACTTGCAATTCAGGACGATCTCCAAACGCTCTATACCTCGGGTACCGTGTTCCACGCGTTCCTCGGCGAAAAGCTTCCCGATTGGAAGGCTGCGGCAAACCTCGTTCGCAAGATCGCAGAAAACCACAAGCTTCCTTACTACTCTATTTCGCCTACCTATTCGGTATGTAAGAACCACGGCTATATCGCGGGCGAGCACTTCACCTGCCCCGAATGTGGCGAAAACGCAGAAGTTTACAGCCGTATCACCGGCTACTACCGCCCCGTTCAGAACTGGAACGACGGTAAATCGCAGGAATACAAGGATCGCGTTCAGTACGACGTTTTGAACAAGAACGAAGTACACGCGCCCAACGCACGCAGAGAAGAAGCTTGCGCTTGCGAAGCAACCGTAGAAGAAACCATTCTCTTTGCGACCAAGACCTGCCCGAACTGCCGTATCGCAGCTTCGCTTCTCGATAAAGCGAACGTTTCCTACCGCAAGGTATACGTTGAAGACGAACCCGAGCTCGCAAAGCAGTTGGGACTCAAGCAGGCTCCTACGCTCGTTATCGGCGGCGAAAAGATCGTAAACGTTTCGAATATCAAAAAATATCTCGGCAACTAATCAGAACCTAAAAAAATATCAAACCCCCGAAGAGCAATTTTCGGGGGTTTATAAATGAGGTAATTCATAATGAAGGACATAATTATAATCGGCGCGGGCCCTGCGGGACTGACCGCCGCAATATATGCGCTCCGTGCAAATAAAACCGTTCTTATTTTAGAAAAATCGAGCTTTGGCGGACAAATGACCTTTTCGCCGAAGATAGAAAACTACCCCGGCTTTATATCCGTTTCGGGCACCGAACTTGCCGACAGCCTTGTAGAGCAGGCGCTTTCGCAGGGTGCAGAGGTCGAGCTCGAAGAGGTTTTGGGAATCACCCTTAACCCTGACGGAAGCAAAACCGTTAAAACCGATTGCGGCGAGCATACCGCAAAATCTGTTATCATCGCTACGGGCGCAAAGCACAGATTGCTCGGCGTTAAGGGCGAAACCGAGCTTGTCGGCAACGGAATTTCCTTCTGCGCGGTATGCGACGGCGCGTTCCACGCGGGCAAGAATATAGCCGTTATCGGCGGCGGTAACTCTGCATTGCAGGAAGCGATTTTGCTTTCCGACGTTTGCAAGAGCGTTACCGTTATTCAGAATCTCGATAATTTCACGGGTGAAAGCCGTCTTGCCGAGCAGTTAATGTCGAAGCCGAACGTAAAAGCGATTTTCGGTACCGTCGTCACCGAATTCTTGAGCGTAGACGGCGAGCTCAGCGGCTTGGTTGCAAAGAACGTCGCAAGCGGCGAAGAAACGAAAATGGACTTCGAAGGCGTTTTCGTTGCTATCGGACTCGCGCCCGATACCGCTATCGCCGAAGGTCTTGCCGAACGCGACAAATGGGGCTATATCGTTTCGGATGAAAAATGCCTCACCGCGACCGACGGTATGTTTGTTGCGGGCGACTGCCGTACAAAAGGCGTTCGCCAGATAGCAACCGCAATAGCCGACGGCGCAACCGCGGCACTCGCGGCAATTTCTTATTTGGATAAATAAACCACAAGGGAGGAGCAACGCTCCTCCCTTTCATTTTGTTTTCGGTAATTTATTCTACGGTTATTTTCGCAAAAAGCCTTCCGTTTTCGGTCCTGCCTTCCTCGTAAACAGCGCCTTCGGGATATACGACTTTCTCTCCGCTGAGGTCGTGAAGAATATCAAACGGATTCGAAAATCCCGCTTCGCCGCTTTCTGCATAAAGCGTTCCCTTTTCGACGGTAATGCCTTTTTCATATACGTATATGCCACAGCTTATCGTATAGCCCTCGTAATCGTCGGCGTTACCCGCTATTGCGGTAACGCTTCCGCCCTTTTGCGTATATTCCTTGCAATATATCGGTGCACTGAAGCCGTAATTGCCGTTTCCTTTTGCGGTCTTTGCTTTCAGGCTTCCGTTACCCGAAATCACAAGATTTTTGCAATATATTGCACACGAAGTCGAAGCACCGTCCTTGGCGCATTCTATAATATTTTTGCCGACAAGGATTATAGTCAAATCGCCGCTTGCCCAAATTCCGTATTCCGTTTGCGCGCGTTTGCCCGAAATGTCTACGTTGTTGAGCGTAAGCGTTTGCGTTTCTATGTTGTAACTTGCCGTGCCGTCGCCGAAAATATCGCCCGCGTTATCAACGGTAACGTTCTTTTCGGCTACCCAGAGCGAAAATCTTTCGTCGCTTGCTTCGGTTATTCGAATATATCGGGTATTTTTGCCGACGGTTATTTCGCCGTTGATTATTTCCGCGCTTTTTGCGTTCTTGCCGTTTATATCGTCCGAAATATAAACGTCATAAAGATATTGGGTGTGTATGAGCGAGAAAATCCCGCGGTTGAGCACCGATATGCTTCCGCGCAGAATCAGCTCCGAGCCGCTTTCCACGGAAAGCAGCGAAACGCGCTCGAACAAGCTCAAATAGCGATCGTCGCTTGCGTTTCCGTCTGCGAATACCTGAAGGGCGCTGTCGTTTCTTACGAAAATATTTTCGGCGTAAAACGCAAAGGAATCGTATTCGCTGTTGCCTATGTTGAAATTGAGCAGATTAAGAGAAGCGCCGTTTTCGATTTCTATGGTTTGTGCGACCATTCCTTCGAGCATAGCGCACGCGCCTGTGCCCTCGGCTTTAACGTCAAGACTGCCATCGCCGCTAATGCAAATTGTGTTTTTGTAGCCCGTTCTTATGCCGAAGCAGAAAAAGAAATCAATATCGGGAATAGTTATCGTGATTTCGTTTTCCCCCGCAAGCGAAATATATACGTCCTTGTTGGAGTATATTCCTTCGAGCGATTCGGGTTCTTCGGTGTTTATCGTGCTTGCTTCGATGCTTGCATTGTCGAGAGAAATTTCATACCGCGAAAGCTCTTCGTTATAGTGCGCGCTTACGCTTCCGTCACCAAAAACGTCAGCCGCGTTTTCTGCTGTAACTTCAACACCGCCGATATAAAGAACCGGTATTTCGGGTTCGGGTAAGCTTTCGTTGCTTTCGTTGCTTTCGGAGGATTCGTTTTGCGAGGCTTCGCTGTTTGAGCTTTCGGCTTCGCTGTTTAAGCTTTCGGCTTTGCTTTCGATTAATTCCACTGATTCGACCGATTCTGTTGATTCACCCGAAAGGTCGTCGATTATGCTCGGGTTGCAGGAATAAAGTAAAAACAAAACAGCCAAAAGCGAAAAAATTATTCTTTTCACGTATATCACTTCCTTTCACCTATACAGACGAAAAAGTGTAATGCTTTGTCACATAAAATTTCAAAAAGTTAAAATTTTTTTTAAATCGAGCGATTTATATACCTCGTCGATACCGCGCTTTCGTCGTATATATAAAAAGGAGTAGAAAATTTTTCGCTAAGCGCTTTTGGTTCGCAAAGAGCGATAACGGTTTTCTTCGAGTTAAGTAAAAAAAGAGCCGTGCAGGCACGGCTCTTTAATTGTTTATTGCAGATTATGCGTAAACTTCGATTTCGTTGAGGAATGCGAAGGTACCGGTAAGGGTAACTTCAACCTTAACGTACTGTGCATTGCCTTCGATTGCGCCTTCGGACCAGTAAGCGGCGCCGTCAGCGGTGTCGATGGGCATGGAAACGGTGTTGGTGAAGGTGGTGCCATCGGTAGAGAGCGAAACCTTGATGGAAGCGGGAGCAACAATGCCGGAGCCGGAAACGTTGATGCAGTTGATTCTTACAGCGGAAACGTCGGTAGCTTCGCCGAGGTCGATGATAACGTAACCAACCTTGTTGGGTGCGCTAACGATATCAGCGGCAGCGCCATCGTTGCAGTAGAATGCGAACCAGGTGTTGTCGTATGCCATAACAGCGGAAGCGGAACCGTCGGTAAGGTTAGCGGTGTAGTTGTCGTAGCCCTTGCCGCAGCCGGAGATGGTGTAGGACTTGCCTTCAGCGATGTTGTCGCCGGAGATTTCAGGCTTTTCAGCTTCGGGAATGGATTCTTCTACTACTTCGCTGGATTCTTCTTCGGAAACAGCTTCAGAAGATTCTTCGGTAGAGGTAGCGGTGGATTCTTCGGTAGAGGTTGCGGTGGATTCTTCGGTAGAGGTTGCGGTGGATTCTTCGGTAGAGGTAGCGGTGGATTCTTCTACGGATTCAGCCACAGAGGATTCAGCGCCTTCGTCGTTACAAGCAGCGAGAACGCCACAGGTAAGAACGAGAATGAGTGCGAGAACGAGGGATAATTTCTTCATCGTTTTTTCTCCTTTTTAATATGTAAGCATTTATTGCTTTTGTGTATTATACATCAAAATATATGCTATGTCAAGTATAATCTATTGGATGATTTGATATGGTCTGCACCGCGCTTTAAAAACAGAGGCACACTTCGTTTGAAGTGCGCCTCGAAAGAAAGCTGTTAACGTTTTTAAATTATTCAGCCGCGCCGAAAACTTCGATTTCGGAAACGAAGAGGAAGGAGCTGCCGGAAAGTCTTACCTGAACGTACTGACCGCTTGCGGCCGCGGAAAGCTCTGCGGAGGTGCGGGGCTTGGTGGTGTCGTCGGTATCTTCGGGGGTAACTTCGCCAACGCTGGTCCAGGTTTCGCCGTCATCGGAAACGAGGAATTCTACCTTTGCGGGAGCTGCGATGCCTGCGCCGGTAGCTACGCCCTTGGTGCCAACGTGAAGAACGAATTTAGCGAGATCCTTGCTTTCGCCGAGATCAACGGTGATCCAGGAGTAGCCGTTGGTTTCATAGTCGGGACAGCCGTAGTGGAAGCCTGCCCAAACGGGATCGGAGTAGCCGGCGTCAGCCGCGGGGTCGATCGCGCCGTCGGTTAAGGACTTTTCGTCTTCATCGGGATAAGCGATAGGTGCGTTTTCATCCCAAGCCCAGTTTACGTCGCGGCCGCCCTGACGGTAGAGCTGGCTTCTGGTATAGGTCTTGCCGAGTGCGAGGTTGTTTTCACCTGCTTCGGGAGCGGAAGCGTCTGCTTCGGTGGATTCTTCGGTAGAGGTTGCGGTGGATTCTTCGGTAGAGGTTGCGGTGGATTCTTCGGTAGAGGTTGCAGTGGATTCCTCGGTAGAGGTTGCGGTCGATTCCTCGGTAGAGGTAGCGGTGGATTCTTCTACCGATTCTGCCGCAGAGGATTCTGCGCCTTCGTCGTTACAAGCAGCGAGAACGCCGCAGGTGAGAACGAGAATAAGCGCGAGAACGAGAGATAGTTTCTTCATTTCAAATTCTCCTTTAATATTAATATAGCGGTCTATAACGCTTAAATATTATACAGCTTGAGCCGCGCTCTGTCAAGAGATAAAAAACTGCCGAGGGGTTAACCTCGGCAGAAAAACGTTATTGTTTAATTAAAGCGTTGATTTACGCTGCTGCGTAAACTTCGAGCTCGGAAAGGAAGATCCAGCCGCCTCTGGAGAAACGGAACTGAACGTACTGTGCGTTTACAGCTTCGCCGAGTTCAACGGTGGTAACAGCGTGGATGGTGCTTGCATCATCAACGGGGATAGCTTCGCCAACTACTTCGAAGGTTTCGCCATCTTCGGAAACTGCAACGGAAATGGTCATGTTGCTTGCGCCGATACCGTTGTCGAGCTTGGAGGAGCCGATGTATGCAACGAACTTAGCAAGATCCTTAGCTTCGCCGAGATCGATAGTCATCCAAGCGTAGCCGGTTGTTGCGTAGTCGGGGTGAACGCCGGTCCAGCCTGCCCAAACAGCATCGCCGTAAACGGAATCTTCGTTTGCCTTAACACCGTCGGTAAGAGAGCCGGGTTCATCGGGATATGCGTAGGGAGCGTCATCATCCCAACCCCAACCTGCATCTGCGCCGCCCTGACGGAACTGATCAGCGGTGGTGTAGGTCTTGCCAGCAGCGAGGTTATCGGTGCCTGCTTCGATGGGTTCCTTGGATTCTTCTTCAGAAACTGCTTCGGAAGATTCTTCGGTAGAGGTAGCGGTGGATTCTTCGGTAGAGGTTGCGGTGGATTCCTCGGTAGAGGTTGCGGTGGATTCCTCGGTAGAGGTTGCGGTGGATGCTTCTACGGATTCAGCCGCAGAGGATTCTGCGCCTTCGTCGTTACAAGCAGCGAGAACGCCACAGGTAAGAACGAGGATGAGCGCGAGAACGAGAGATAATTTCTTCATTTCGATTTCTCCTTTTTGATTTTAAAGCAAAATGCTTATGAATGTTTGCATTATACACCAATAAAACGGCGTTGTCAAGCGAAACGGCAATTTAAGTGCTATGATTGCGGCATTTTGGGCTAAAAATATATAAACATTTTGTAAAAGTATTTATTTTTTGATAAAAGCTATTGAAATATTCACAAAAACAATGTATAATCATATCTTGGTGATATTTTATGGTTAATAAAACGTTCAAAATAGCATTGGACGGGCCCTCGGGCTCGGGCAAGAGCACGCTTGCAAAAAATCTCGCCAAGCGTTACGGCTTTGTTTATATCGATACGGGTGCGCTTTACCGCACCATCGGGCTTTTCGTTTGTGAACGCGGTATCGCTTCCGACGACGTAAGCGGGGTAATTTCCTGCCTGCCCGAAATTAAAATAGAAATGAAGCTCGAAAACGGCGGAGGCGCCGTTTATCTCGGCGGAAAGCGTATCGGCGACGAAATACGCACCCCCGTTATTTCGAAATATGCTTCCGACGTTTCGAAAATTCCCGAAGTGCGCGCATTTCTTTTGGAAACACAGCGCTCGATCGCGCGGGAAAACAACGTTATAATGGACGGCCGCGATATAGGCACGGTAATTCTGCCCGATGCACAGGTCAAGCTGTTTGTCACCGCCTCGCCCGAAGCGAGAGCGTTAAGACGTTATAAGGAACTGACAGAACGCGGAACCGAAACGACCTACGAAGACGTACTTGCCGATATGAAGTGGCGCGATGCGAACGACAGCGGACGTGAAATCGCTCCCGCCGTTCCCGCACCCGATGCAATTCTTTTCGATAACTCGGGTATGAGTATCGAAGAAACCGTTGAAAACGCGGCAGAAATAATAGATAAGGTTTATAACAAATGAGCGCATACAGAGTTTTACGCGCGATCGCAAACGGCTTTATGAAGCTGGTTTGCCGCGTGGAGTATCACGGACGCGAAAACGAACCCATGGAAGGCGCGTATATCGCATATTCCAACCACACCTCGTTTTTCGATCCCGTGCTTACCGCCTGTGCGGTAAAGCGTACGCTGTTCTTTATGGCGAAAAGCGATCTTCAGAAATCCCGCTTTATGCGTGTGATATTCAAGCTTTGCCATTTGGTTCCCGTGCACAGAGGCGAAAACGATATAGCCGCACTGCGAAAAACCTGCGAAATAGTCAACCGCGGCGATTGTGTGGGCATTTATCCGCAGGGAACGCGTATCCCTCAGGATAAGCCGAAGGTCGAAGAAGCCTTGGCGGGTATCGGCTTGATGGCAAACCGCACGAAAGCGACTCTTCTGCCGGTAACTATATGCTACGGCAAAAAGAACAAAAAGCCCCGCGCGTTTCGCAAGGTTCACGTTTATATAGGTAAGCCCATTCCTTACGAAGAATATTCCTCGTTCAACGAACGCCCCAATTCTCACGAGGTTGCCGATTACGCGTTTGCGCGTATATGCGAGGATTTCGAAAAGTACAACCATGACTGAAATTAAAATTTCGGAGTACAGCGGCTTCTGCTTCGGTGTCAAGCGCGCTGTCGATATGATAAACAACAGCCTTGAGGAAAGCGGAAAGAAGATATACTGCCTCGGCGAGCTCATACATAACCGTATTTTTAACGAATCGTTAAAGGAACGCGGTGTGAGCTTTATCACGCAGGACGATATATTTTCGCTTCCCGAGGAAGCAACGGTGTTTCTGCGTGCTCACGGCACGGTGAAGCAGCTTGTCGAACGGTTAGAGGAGCGCGGTATCGCTTATATCGATGCCACCTGCCCCTACGTTTCGAAAATTCATAAAATTGTCGCTTCTCAACCGAAGGAAACGAAGGTTATGGTAATCGGCGACAAAAATCACCCCGAGGTAGAGGGGATTATGAGCTGGGCAAACGGCGAAAATTGCGTGTTTGCCGATTCAGCGGAGATAAACGCCGTTCATAAAGAGGGCTTTATCGATAACAGCGACTGTATTCTTGCGGTTCAGACCACCTATTCGGGTGCCGAATGGGAAAAATGCAAGAACAGAATAAAAGAGCTTTACCCCAACGTGCGTATATATGAAACTATATGCAGCGTTACCGAAAACCGCCAAAAGAAAATGCGCGAGCTTGCAAGCGTTTCGGATCTTTGCGTGGTCGTAGGGGGCAAAAACAGCTCGAACACGGCGAAGCTTTTCGCCATTGCGGGCGAGGTGTGCAAGAATTCGATCACGGTCGAATCTGCAAGCGAGCTCGGATCTTATGCGGAGCGCATAAGATCCGCACGTAAAATTGCAATAGCCGCAGGCGCATCGACGCCCAGCGGGATAATACAGGAGGTTTACAACACGATGGCAAACATCACAAATGAGGAACTCAGCTTTGCCGAGATGCTCGAACAGTCATTCAAAACTTTAAATACAGGTGAAAGGGTTACCGGAGTCGTTCTGGCAGTCAATCCTACCGAGGTCAAGGTTGACCTTGGTACGAAGCATACGGGTATTCTTCCGTATGATGAAATCACCGCCGAAAGCGGCGTTGATCTCAACGATCTCTTCAAGGTAGGCGACGAAGTAGAGGTTATCTGCGGTAAGTTCAGCGATTCCGACGGTACCGTTCTTCTTTCCAAAAAGAAGATCGATATGCACAAGTATTGGGAAGCTATTAAGGCTGCTCATGAATCCGGCGAGCTTCTCGAAGGCACCGTTAAGGAAATTCTCAAGAACGAAAAGGGCTATGCAGGCGTTATCGCTCTCTACGGTCCCAACAAGGTCTTCATTCCCGCGTCCCAGACCGGCGTACCCAAGGGTGAAGAGCTCGAATCGCTCAGAGGTCAGAAGGTTTCCTTCAAGATTATCGACGTGAACGAGCAGAGAAAGAGAGCAGTTGGCTCTATCAAGGCTTCGAACCGTATCACCCGTAAGGCTTTGGAAGAAGAATTCTTCGCAAACGCTAAAGAAGGCGACAAGTTCGAAGGTAAGGTTCGCGCTATTATGAGCTACGGCGCGTTCATCAACCTCGGCCCTGTTGACGGTATGCTTCACATCACCGAGCTTTCTTGGGGCAGAATCAAGAAGCCCGAAGAGGTTCTTAAGGTTGGCGACACCATCAGCGTATTCATCAAATCGATCGACGTTGAAAAGAAGAGAATCTCGCTCGGCTACAAGACCGAAGAAAACGATCCCTGGAACATCTTCCAGAAGAACTACAAGGTTGGCGACGTTGTTGACGCAACTATCGTTTCGATCATGCCCTTCGGCGCATTCGCAGAAATCTTCCCCGACTTCGACGGTCTTATCCACATCAGCCAGATCTCCGATAAGCCTGTTTCCAACCCCGCAAGCGTGCTCAAGGTTGGCGATAAGGTAACCGTTAAGATCACCGCTGCTGACATCGAAAGAAAGAGACTCAGCCTCTCCATCCGCGCTCTTCTCGAAGATAACGGCGCAGAAGAAGCTACCGAATCTCCCGCAGAAGAAGCTGCTGAATAAGTAGGCTTAATTTGACAAAAAACTCCTATGACAGATCATAGGAGTTTTTTCTATATTGAATATTGTCAAAGGCGCGCGTTGTTATTTCGCTTGCATCATCAAATCAAAAGACTCTTGCTTTAGGTCGTTCACGGAAGAATGATAGTTTGATATTTGGAGACATCTGCTTTTTAGCTCGCGCATGGTTTTTAGTTTTTCCGAATTACACATATTGGAATATGCAGGTATGTTGAGATGCTCAAAAACAACAACATTATCATGTAGTATTTTCGAGCCGTTAGGAAAACAAGAAATTCGAGAACGAAGTCTTTTGACTATGCTATAATCGGGCTTATGAAGGGTTCCCGAAAAGATTACTTGCAAAGTTACGTTTTTCTTCAAGTCGAGAAGAGCGGAAAAGACTGCGGTTGCCGCTATCATTTCTCGAGGAGTGTTTAGACAGAGGCGTTTTCGCTCGTCACTCCAAATATTTTTGATGTTTTCTCTGTATTTATATACAAAGTAAACATCATTTTTTACCTGTCGGTAATAACAAAAAAGAGTAACTCTGGGGTTGAAATTTTTTAGGTTATTTTTTTTGAATTGCCGCTTTGTTGAGGAAGCAAACGGAACGGGGGAAGGAGAGGCTATGTTCTTTTTTATACATTCTATAACCTGAGGCATTTCGTGTTTTAAATGTTTTGTTGAGAAGTGAAGAACACGAAAGCCTTTGCTTTGTAGCCACTTGTCTCTTATAATGCTATTTTTTTGCCGGTCTGTTCCCGCATGATAGGTGATGCCATCACACTCGACTATCAATTTGACACAGTCGCTTCGTATGAAAAAATCGGCGACGTATTTAACCTCGCTGAACACCCCTCCGGTTTCAATGCGATACTGTTCTATATAGTCGATTTGCGCGTTGTCAAGGGCATTTTTTAGGAGAAATTCTATATAAGTGCTTGATTCAAAAGGT
The DNA here is from genome assembly GCA_045636285.1 of Eubacteriales bacterium. GTDB lineage: Bacteria > Bacillota > Clostridia > Oscillospirales > CAG-382 > Coliplasma. The sequence continues at coordinate 1,240 of JAZTXJ010000026.1, read as the reverse complement.
ATCGCCATATAGTCCTCCTTTAAAAAACGAAAAATAGTCATAGGAAAATATTTAACTAACAACTTAATCGCAATAGAAAGTATATAACAACAGGAGTAAAATGTCAACTATTATACTTGCGGTTGACAGCGTTGGTTTTATGTGTTAGAATAAACGCAATAAATAAAAGCGGGGCAAACGAGATGAAGAAAAAAACGGTTATCGCGGGCGAAATTTCCTATGCATTGAATTCACTCGGAATGATGGTCGCGTTCGGCGGAGTTGGCGGTTTGTGTTATTATTTTGCGGCAGAGAAAGCCGCCGAAAACCCTTATGGGATATATCTTCTCGAAATTCTTCCGAACTTATCGGCGATAGTGTTCGGTATAATCTTTGCGGTTTATTTTATAAAATTTCTTACGGAGCTTCAGTTTGCTACCTTCAGTAAGGATGGCATTTCCTTCCGCAGCGTGCTGTTTTCGCTCGGAAAAATAAAGTGGGACGAGCTTACCGCCGTGCGCTATCAGAGCCTTGACGTGAAAATCAGGGTTCGCAGCGGCAGAAGACATTACAGAACCATTTACGTTCCGCGTATTTTTATAGTGCTTCAGACAAAGGAATACCGCAGAGCACCGCAGATCAGAATGAACGCGAAATACGGCGAATATCTGCGTGTTCTGCCCGAAATCACGACACTTACCGTGACCGACTTTTTGGAAAAATACCGCCCCGATTTGAAATTGGAGCGCGTTGATTGAAATTTGGCGCAGAAAAAGAGAATATAAACGCAAAAAGAGAGCTTGAAAGCCCTCTTTTTTGTTTACTTTTCGGATTTTATTTGATATAATAATATAATACAGAAATATTATATTACTTGCGGGTGCGGATATGAACAGCGAATGCGTTTTTGCGGACGGCAAAATTCCATATTACCAAAGCAGGCTCTTTAACGAATACGGCGTTCCTCACGCGTTTTTTACCCGTATAGGCGGTGTGAGCACGGGCGTGTTCGAAAGCCTTAATTTTGCAAAGGGCTCGGGCGATATTACCGACAGCGATGAAAATATCGCAAAAAACCACGAGCTTGCCGCAAGCGTTTTCGGGCTTTCGGGCGGGGATATTTGCAGAAGCTATCAAACGCATACCGCGTGCGTTGAGCAGGCATACGATTCCGACCGCGGAAGAGGCTTGACCAAGCCGCCGTACGACCACGGAGTTGACGGAATGGTGACTGCCGAAAAAAATCTTCTGCTTTCGGTGC
>JAZTXJ010000025.1:0-2263 GCA_045636285.1 Eubacteriales bacterium | reverse complement strand
CTCTCAATGTTGTTTATCAAGAAAGCAACGTAGCAAGTGCTGTTAATACCGCATTTCTTACCTTTCTTCAGAGTTCGGATGCACAGACCATCATTTCTGACAACGGCTACGTTTCTACCAAGGAAGGATCGGTTGCTTACACCGTAGTTCCCGGTCTTTCCGGCGAGATCGCTATTTCGGGAAGCACCTCACTCAAGCCCCTTATGGAGAAGCTTGCAGCTAAATTCGAGGAAATGCAGAGCGGTGTCAGAGTTACCGTCGGTGGCGGCGGAAGCGGCACAGGATATAACGATGCCAAGAACGGTGTGTCCGATTTCGGTATGATTTCCGAAACCTTCAACTCTACAAAGGCTGAAAACTGCACCTACTACGAGGTTGCAAAGGACGGTATTGCTGTAATCGTTAATAAGGCAAACACCTTTGACAACATTTCTCTTGAGGATCTTAAGAACATCTACAACGTAGATGCAGGCGACGCGGCTATCAAGACTTGGGCAGGCGTTTCAAAGTAATATGAAGAATCTGTACGGATTTATCAATGCGAGAGAAAAGGTAATGCGAGGAGTATTCCTTTTCTCCGCAATCTTTTCAATTCTCGCACTTGCGACAATAACGATATTTTTGTTAGTAAGCGGTGTGCCGTTTATCGCAAAGACAGGCTTTGCAAAGTTTCTCTTTGGAGGCGATTGGGCGCCGCTTGCAGACACACCAAGCTATGGGATATTCCCGATGATCGTAGCATCGCTTTATGTAACGGCTCTTTCGGTTATCATCGGTATCGGTATAGGACTTCTCACGGCAATCGCACTCTATAAGTTCTGCCCGAAGAAGCTTGTCGCTCCAATAAGACAAATGATCAACCTGCTCGCAGGCATTCCTTCGGTCATTTTCGGTCTGTTCGGTATGACGATCATCGTGCCTTTCGTGAGAGATTATGTTTCACCTACGGGTGTTGGATATGGTATTTTTTCGGCTTCGCTCGTCCTCGGAATTATGATTTTACCGACCATAGTCAGCGTAAGCCTCGATTCCTTAAATAGCGTTTCTAACACTTACTATGAAGGTGCGCTCGCACTCGGTGCTACTAAAGAACAAGCCACATTCAAAATTATGTTACCTGCCGCAAAAAGCGGTATTCTTGCCGGTGTTGTACTTGCTATCGGACGAGCGATCGGTGAAACGATGGCTGTGATTATGGTTATCGGCGGAAGCCCCGAAATGCCCGAAAGTATGTTCCAAAGCGTAAGAACCTTGACAGCAAATATTGCAATGGGCGCACTTGAACTATCGGGCGATGCTCTATCTGCTTTGATTGCAACGGGTGTAGTTCTGTTTGTATTCACTCTGATACTGAACGTCAGCTTTTCGTTGCTCAAAAAGGATAAAAGCGACAAGGTCGCCGACAAGAAGGAAAGACGAGGCGGGAAAAAATGAGAAAACTATATTCTGCACTTAAATACGTTTGCCTCGTCGCTCTTGTTATTTCGCTCGTTGCATTGATTGCGGTCATTGCATATGTGCTTATTAACGGAGTGGATAAGCTTTCGGCAGACCTTCTTTTTGGAGATTATAAGGACTCTCCCTCTATTCTCCCTGCATTTATTGGTACACTTCAGCTTGTCGGTATCGCTGCAATTATTGCAGTTCCCATTGGAATTGCGAGCGCCATCTTCCTTGTTGAATATACGAATAACAAAGGCAAGTTCGTTAAGATCGTACAGGTTGCCACCGAAACGCTTGCAGGTATTCCGAGCATCGTATACGGTCTGTTCGGTTATCTTATATTCGTCGTTGCTTTCGGTTGGGGATACTCCATTATCGGTGGTGGCATTACGCTTGCTATTATGATCCTTCCAACTATCGTCAGATCTACGCAAGAGAGCCTGCTTTCCGTGCAGGGCGGACTTCGTGAAGGTGCGTATGCTCTCGGAACGAGCAAGGTTAGAACAATATTCAAGATTGTCCTTCCTTCTGCCGCAGGTGGTATCGTTACAGCAATCATCCTTGCTATCGGTCGTGTCGTTTCGGAAAGTGCTGTGCTTATTCTTACCATCGGTATGGTCGTTAACAAGGTTCCCGAAACGCTGATGTCACCGGGAACTAGCCTCGCTCTTGATATTTATTACTTCGCGAGTCATGGCTATCCCGATGAAGCGGCGGCAACGGCTGTTGTGCTTCTTGTCTTTGTTATGATGCTAAACCTACTCGCAGGCTGGATCGGCAATCTGATTAAAAAATCTACTTATGGAGATGCAAAATGAAT
>JAZTXJ010000024.1:0-8278 GCA_045636285.1 Eubacteriales bacterium | reverse complement strand
AACATACAAAAAATCAACTATCGGGATTATATAAAGATCTTTTCGTCGGTAAATCAGGACTTCTTTCTCTTTCCTTTCTCTATTCTTGAAAACATTGCTCAAAAAAGCGAAGTCACCGAGCAAGAAAAAGAGAAAATTATGGATCTATGTAGGAACAATGGAATGGAAGAAAGAATTAAAAGGATGTATAAAGGTTTGGATACACCTGTTACGAAAGAATTGTTTGCAGCGGGAATAGATTTATCCGGTGGAGAAAGACAGAAGATTGCGATATTACGCGCACTTTATAAAGATGCCCCGGTGCTTATACTTGATGAGCCGACGTCCGCCTTGGATCCTATTGCTGAATGTGAAATATATCGCAAGTTTGCAGATATATCTGATGGAAGACTTACGGTATACATTTCACACAGAATTAATAGCACTCGTTTCTGTGATAGAATTGCAGTGTTTGACCAAGGTGAAATAAAGGAATGCGGAACATTTGATGAATTAATGGATTTGCATGGATTATATTATACTTTCTTCGAGACTCAGGGTGAATTATACAAGTGAAGTTTTCTGTGGGGAATACCAGAGCTTTTGAAAGCGAGCCGATCATGCTCAAAATGCTCGCGCAAGATTGGTAAGCGACAAGGAGCGGAATCAATTATTGCATGTGTTCCGTTTCCGCGCCTTTGGTATCTTATTTAAAGCCGATCGAAAAAGGCGATTTGCGCCCCCTTGGAGAAAACTTTTGGCAGAAAGAGGTCAAGCACCTGCCCGAAGATTTCAAAAATGAATTACGCAAGAACGAAAAATACGCAGTGTGCTTTGAATAGTATACAAACACACCGCCGAGGGAGTAAATATCCCTCGGCGGTGTTATTTTGTATCGTACAGTTGCGCTATACTTATTCTTCCGCAAATCTGAACCTTATAGTCCAAATATTCCTGTTCATTGAATAGCCGCAGCCCGAAGAGCTTATGCGCTTATTGTGCTTGGACGCCGCTTTGGAAACCTTTTTCCAATCGCCGTCGTTTCCAAACAGCTTATCGTAAATTTCATCGCGCAGAGCTTGCGAATTGCACTTGAACTCGAAATGCATACTGCCGTTTTTCGCGGAATTTTCCGCAATGGCAATAATCTTATTCAAATCATATTCGCTAAAAACGCGGTCGTTATGATAGAAATAGTTGCACTTCGTTGCCGTGCACGGCGGTATATCCGTCGGGCAGACGTTAGAATCTCTCGACCTTAACATTTCTTCCGTTGTCACGGCGAAATACGCGAAGCCGTAATCGAGCGACGAAATCTTTTGAACGTCGGTGTTGGAGCCATCGTCCCAAGTGGTGTCGATCAAATAATAATCGCCGTCCATTTTAACGATATTCCACGCGTGATAATCGGTAGTGCTCAATTCGCCGTTATCCTGGCGGATCGCTCCGACAATATAGCCTGCTTCGACGCCGCATTTCTGCAACAAATACTGCATCGCCTTTGCATAGCCGGCGCAAACCGCCCTGCCATCCAAAAAGATACCGCAGATGGTTCTTATCCGATCGATTCCCTGCTCCTGAATGCCCTTACGCATATTCGCGTCCTCGACGTCCAGCGCCAAGCTGTCGTAATCAACCGAATTTATCATCTTCACGTGCAGACGCAACGCTACGTCATAGGCGCTCATCGTATCTTCTATGCCTTCGAGATAGCTTGCGGCTCTTTCATCGATCTGACGCTTCATCAGCTCGGCTTCCTCTGCGGAAACGTGATAATCGAGCAAGACCTCGCTTCCCGAGAAGGAATAATTATCGAAATAGAAGAATTCGGGTCTGTCGTATTTTATCGATTCCACAACGGTATAAAGCTCGGTGGGTCCGCAAGGATCGATAGACACTCTTTCGCTGTGCGCCGCTATTGCTTCGCAGATGCTTTCGTATACCTTTTGCAACGCGGAATTCAGTCTTTCGTAATAGAAATACTTCACCTTTTCGGGAGCGCAACGGTCGGGAACGGACGGAGTATACGGCAAGCCGTATTCGCCGCTTTCGATAATGCGAGGTGTTTTTTTGCGGTTATCGTCAAACACCTTACCCGAGGATTCCAAAAGATACTTGAACGGGTTATTGCGGTATTGCGGGTTTTCGAGCAGTGCGCGGGAAAGCTTTCGGTAGCCTATGCCCGAATTATTCTTGTTGCTTTCGTAATGAGCGGCACGAAGCTTCGAAAGCTCGAGCTTGTTGGTGTAGCGCAGATACTGCACCGCAACCAACGCAACGTGGCCCTCTGCCAGATCGGCTTCGAGCTCGGGCAGATTGTTAAGCTGCCACAGATGAGTAAGCTCGCGAACGAGCAGCTCGCAAAGATTGGTGCCGGGAAGGTCGTATTCGACGTGCAGCTTTTTCTTTGCCGTATCGACGTAGCTTGCGAATGCCGAATCCGAGCCGCGACGCTTGATATTTTTGTTTTTCTTAAGCGCATTCGTGATCTTCAAGGTCGATTCAAAGCATACCTCGTACTCTTTATCGAGAGTTATGCCGTAAACGTCCTCGAGGAACATCTTGACCTGAATCAAATACTTCTGCAAAAGCTTCTTATCGTTTCCGACAAGGCTTGCCGCGCATTCCGCGCACATAACCCTGCCGTCGTCGAATTTAGTCGCTTGCTCGGATTTTGGTATGCGCTTTCCGCAGAACATACAGGTTTCGTATTCTATAAGCGGATCGAGATCGACGTAGTCCATCTTGCTGTTGGGGTTGACAAACGCCTGCGCCAGCTTATTAAGCGAATCGAAATCGAAGCATTTCGGTTCTTCGTTCAAGCCGAAGTGCAGATATTGCTTTTTGCCGCCAAAGCCGTTTTTGCGCTTTTCGATATACCATTCCAGATAGCTTGCAATGGGCGCGAAAATCGTATTCAAAATATTGTCGCCCGAAGCCAAAAGACCGGAAATCACACCGAGATCGCAAACACTGTCTTCGATAATAACAAATTCCAGCGCTTGCTTTTCCGCAGTGCCCTCCGCTTGTTCGCCGACTTCGCTTGCATCGCCGCGTATAAACGAAGCCTTCGGAAGCTTATCAAGAATACCCTGATATTCGGGTTCCGCAGTATATTCTCCGTTATATACGGGGCAAACCGCGATCGCATCTGCAACCGAGGGGAACATAGAGTGCAAAAGCTCGTTCAGAACGACCGCACTCAAGGTAGAAACGCGGTTAATATCCTCGATACCCTCGCAAACTATTTTCACAGAAAGCAACGACAAGCCCTTGTTTTTTATAAACAGATCGTCGCTGTTGCCGTTACCCGAGGTATCGTAGGTGGGATTTGTGAAATTGCCGTAACGTCTGTAAACGCGCTTTGCAATATCCTCGTTGCCCTCTTCGCCGATGTCGTAATAAAGCATATCCGCCGAATTTCTTTCGAAGGTGTGCGGATCGACAGCGTAATATCCTCTCGTAATAACCTCTGCGGGAACACGGTAATTACAAATATGCGCTTCCAGCACGCCGTTGCTCACAGCCTTGCCGCCAAAGCGTATGTGCTTCGAGGGCGAAACCGTTTCGAGCGGGGTTTTCGAATAATCCAAGCGGTATTCCCTATCCTGAATATATTCGTAGGATACGTCGTTCTTACCGCCCGTCGCCAAATTGGTATAAAGAATACCCGACTGAGCGTCGATTTTATATATGTTGTAAACGTTGCCGCCAAACAGCAGATTTTGCCCTTCGATATAATTGTGCGGCAGACGCCATTTCGGCAAATTGAGCATATAGCGCTTTTCGCCGCAGACCAAGGAAACCGTATCCCTGCCGTTGATAATGTCGTATAATTCGTTGCCCGATCTCAACAGAACCTTGTTTTCGCAAATATACTTACCGTCTGCAGTAAAGTCCTGTCTTGTTACGAATTCGAAATAATCGAGCAATGCGCTGTCGGTCAGATCGAATATACCGAACTGCTCGACCACACCGCGCAACAAATCGTAAAGCCGCTTGCTTTCAACCGAATCGCGAAACGCTTCGGACGCAAACGCCAAACGGTAGATTTCCTTTTCGGAAATACCGCCGGAATTGGCCTTAACCAATATTTTCTGCGCGATGTCGCGCTTCGAGCCCTCTTCTACGGGGATTCTTAAAATCTGCGAGCTCTTCCAGAACGCTTCCAGATTATCCAAATAGAAATCTCTGAGCATATAGGGGCGCGAAACCACCATAATAAGAGTGTTTCCGTCGCTTACCATCGAAGCGTATTTTCTGATCGCCGCGGGCAGATTATTCTGTGCATCCACGGCTATAACAACCGAATACTCGTTCGAATCGAAATGATATTTATTGATTTGAATATTGTCTTCATCGAGCGTAAGCGCAATCTGACCGGTATGCGCGGTCAAAGTTTCCATTATGCCCGCATAGGGAATTACGCCTTCGCCGAATATAGATACTCTCTTTGCACCCTTCGCCAACGACAGAATAGCCATATTCATAGTCGGGCCGATCTGTTCATCGGTAGGAATGAACTGAACGCTTCCGGGCATATCGTCGTTCACGTCGGTAACGTCCAGAGTATAGCATCTTATCAATGCGTTGTCGTTGTAGTTCATGCAGTCTACCGTACGCACGTCTACCGACAACATATTTTTGAGTACCTTATCCAAGCCCGAGGTTCTCGTATCGTCAAAGCATATATAGCGAACCTGACGCGACATATACCTTACGTTGAAATCGGGGTTTTCCACTCCGTTTTTCGCGGCTCTCGCGTTGCTTTCGGTAATGTGCATCAAACGGGTGTTGAGCGCCGCAAGCTGATGCGGGAACATGGTAGCCGCGTTCTGCGAATCCACGAATATTATCGTATCTAAAAGATGGAAAAACGATTCGTGTCCCTTTTCGAAATCCGACGAGCACAAAAAGTTGAGCGTCGTGATCAGAATACTGTTGTCGTCTATCGCCGCTGATTCGGCGGTAACTTTATCATCGCATATTTTCAATATACGCCATACGGGATTATCGAAATCGACCGCATCGTTTTGGAATTCCTTGCAGTAAAGGCTGACTAATTTCGAAAGACCGTCCTTGACGTATTCGTAAACCGATTTGATCTGCTCTTCGCTGTTGCAGACTATAATCACATTGTCGCCGCGCGCGGCAACAAGCGATAAATATCTGAACAAATAGAGCGAAAATTCCGAGAAAAAGCTTCCGTTCAGGAGCAGGCTTTCCTTTTCGGCAAAAAGAACGTCGGCACAGCTCAAATACACCTCTTTGGGTGTTTGAGGTGTTCTGCTGTCGTTCGAAATCGCTTCGCCGACCAAAAAGCTGAATCTTTCGTGATCGGTTATGGGAGTTTCGACTGCTTCGTTCGCTTCGTTCACGGTACCGCCGAAATACTTGCGGAAGCTGCTCTGGCATTCACGGTCGATCGCTTCCATATCGGGCTCGTCGTTCGCAATCACTGCGGCTTCATCCTGCAGAAGCTCGGGGCATTCCTTTTCGAGCAAGGATATTCCTTTTAAGAAGTAATAGGCCTGCCACAAAACCAAAAGAGTTATAACGGGATACAGATAACCCGCCGAAAAGACCGTTAAAATAAACTGATAAGGTATCCAATCGGCAGAAAATACCGCAGGGATCAAAAACAGCGTAAATATCGCGGCATACGCGAGCGACAAAAACAAATTAAACCATTTTAATATACCCGCAACGAAAAACCAGACTTCTTTATGGAAAAATCTGATAACCTTTCGTTCTGCCTTCTGGCGCCAATTAAATTCGCCGTCCTTTTTGGGAGTAAGAAGGTCCTTGTCCTTGAGTTTTATTCGAACAAGCTTACCCAACAAGACGAACAGTATGCCGATAACAAAGTTAACGAACAACACCACGAAAACGCTTATAAAATACTGCACGCGCGAGCTGATGGAAATTCTCGCCGCCAGCCATCTTATAAACGAAAGACCGCTGAACCAAATGCGTATTTCCTTGAAAAGATAGAGCACCAAGGTTATAGCGATTGCATATATAACGGCGTAGATTACTATTCGAAAGCGTTTATATGATATTTTGTTTTCCTTGTCCTTGCGAAAGGTGAGATAATCGATCAGAAGAGGCGAAGCGGCAAGCGCCACGGTGCCGAGTATAATTAATACCTTAAGTACAAATTTCAAAAATTCCATTCGTTACCCCATCTCCTTTCCCAACAGCTTGCAAAGCGGCAGTGATTCTATAACACTGTAAAACGCAACGTTCTTTTGGTTCGTGCAGAACGGAACGTTGAAGTCCACATCGCGCGAGGATTCGAAGCTTTCCTTATTATCCCTGCGCTTTTCGTCGTATTCCAGATCGTCGAGAATATTGTTTATCGTATTTATTCTGCTGTTAAGCTTCTGTTGATGATGCTCGAGCTTTGCGCGCGCCATATTGTAGCAATCCTCGAAAAATTCAACGTCAAGCTTATATTCATATACCCAACGCAACGTGGGTGTATATACGTTAAGAAGCTGTTCGTATTCGCGCGCGGCTTTGCAGTTTGCGGCAATCGCACGATCGGATTTTTTCACAAAATCGTCCCAAGCCTTGTGATATTTGCGCTTTTGCAAAACGCACAAAGCCGAAAATACGCTATATAACAGCAAAACCGGAATTCCCAATGAAGCCAAAGCGATCGAAACGGTGCGAATCGATTCGAAAATGCTTTCCCACTGGATGATAATATAGGGCAAATAAACCACTACGAGCGCAGCAAAAATACCGATCGCCACTATTTTTAATTTTTTAAGACTTTCGGTGATCTGATGAACTCTCGTTATAAACCAATCACATTGCTCGCGTATATCCGTCATGGCAACGTTCCTTGCCGCAGAAAAACGCAAATATTCGGTTTTTGCCGTTTCGTAGGCTCTTTCCGAAATCCCCTTTGCCGCTTCGATAGGAATTTTATCCTCGTAATCGTCCGCGGCCTTCGCATAGTGATATTCGGCGGGGTTCTTTTCGAAGGTTTCGTCCGCCACGCTTATACGGCGCTTGGGAAGCAAGGGCGGAACGCCTTGCTTGGATCTGCCGGCAAAATTCGAAAGCACGGTTTCGAGATGAACCTCCAAATCCGACAGAAAATCAATATGATGCTTGCGAAGCTTCAGTGCTTCGCTTATAAGCGTATTGTGCGAGCATTTTTTCTCGACGTTAGCCTTATACTTCGCGCCGTCATAATCAAAATTCGCGTATGATTTGAGCAGAGATTTGCGTTCCACCCTTTTATCAACGACGCGCTTTTCCTTGAGCGAGCTCGTCAAATCCTCCTCGCCCTTCGATTCGTCTTCCTTGCCTTTTTCCTGCACGACGTCCTCGACAGAGGTTTCGAAGGCAGACTTTCCGAAACGGTCCATTCCGAACCGTTCGTGGTCAAACGCGCGAAGCTTGGGAGCTATTCTTATATCGTTGTAATTCTTTTGGAACTCCTCTACTTCTCTGTGTTTCTTTTTGTAAATCTCGCGTTTTTCATAAAACGCATCTCCGACGGAATTCCAGTCCACGTCAACAAACGCTTTAATCTCGGTTGCGGAATCATCCGATTTGGACTTTTTATATATCGTTCCGTCGTAAACGCAATCGAGCAGATAAAGATACAAGCTTAAATTTTGCTTTGCGCGATGGCTTCTGTTCGAAGCAAAAGCGGCTTTATCGGTAACGAAGCTTACCTGTTTAACGGTATGCTGTTCGTTCAACCGCAACGTTTCTAGCATTTTGCAAAGCTGTTCCGCCGCAACCTCGCCGCCGACAGATGCAACGTCGTGAACCCACGACGAAACGGCAGATTCATACGTTTCTCTTAAATCGGCAAGAAAAGCGGGCTTCATAGCCTTCAAAACAAGCTCTTCCCTGGCCTTAATTTCTTGATTGCCTTCGCAAATCTTTTTAAGAGAATCGAAATCGGGCAGTCCCAACAGCTTAATTTGAGCCTTTTTCATGCATTCGTCGCTGACAGTCGCCTGTATGTCGGCCGATTCTTCGAAAATAACCAGCATTTCGTTCGGTTCCCTGCCCACGCCGCTCAATCCGCAATATATTCTTTCGTAAATATAGTGCAACGTCATATTACGCATAGTCTGCAGGCATGCCTTTTTTTCGGATTGGGTTGCGAAGGCGCAGGAATACGAATCGACCATGGACGCAAGGTCGACGTACATAATTAAATTAAAGCTATTGTAAACGTCGTTGCGGCTATCGATAAGCTCCCCGATATGCTTTATGCAGGATAATTCCTCATCCTTTTCTCCGCCCCAATCGGCAAGTCTGGAAT
>JAZTXJ010000023.1:0-17483 GCA_045636285.1 Eubacteriales bacterium | reverse complement strand
ATAACTATACCCATACGGCAGAATAGGAAGTGAACGGCATGAAAAAAAGACTTATTGCGATAGACGGCTTGGACGCATCGGGAAAGATGACACAGACCGAGCTTTTGAAGGAAAGACTCGCAGAGCTTGATATTCCCTACCGCTATCTTTCTTTTCCGACGTACGACGACGATTATTCCGCACACGTGAATATGTATTTAAAGGGCCGCTTCGGCGACGACCCCGAAATCGTAAATCCCTTTGCGGCAAGCAGCTTTTTCGGCGCGGACAGATATTGCTCGTATATGCTCGATTGGAAGAAGGATTACGAAAACGGCAGTATAATCCTTGCCAACCGCTATACCTCGGCAAACGCCGTGCACCAGCTTTCCAAGCTTGAAGAGAGCGAATTCGAAGGCTTTCTCGATTGGCTTACCGATTACGAATACAAAAAGCTGGGTATCCCCAAGCCCGATGCTGTCGTTTATCTTTGCGTTCCGCCCGAGGTTTCGCAGAAAATGATACAGCACCGCTGTGACGAAACGGGAGCCGAAAAGGATATTCACGAAAGCAACAAAAAGCATCTCGAAAATTCCTACCGCGCCGCGCTTTATTCGGCAGAGCGCTTGGGCTGGATAAAAATCGACTGCGCGCGTGACGGCGAGCTCCGCCCGCGTGAAGAAATACACGCAGAAATTATCGAACGTCTTAAATCGCTCATTCCCGAGCTCGACAAATGATCGGTAAGGAAATAAAGAGCCTGTTTGCCGAATGCTTTCCCGATACGCTGAACGAAATGGATATAATTCTCGGATTTGCAAAGCAACACGGCGAAATACACGAAGCCTTTATCGGTAACGAGCTTGCAAATATCGTCTGCACTGCAAAGGTATTTGCGGATCTTCCCGAAGCGGAATACGTTTTCGCGTGCGGGACAAGCAAAAAGCACCGCGGCATTGGTATTTTCAAAAAACGGCTGAACGAAATTATCGGCGAAAAATGCGCGATACTCATTCCCGAAAACGAATCGCTTTTCGGAATGTACGAAAAGCTGGGGTTCGAATCGATTTATTGCTGTCAAGCCTTTTTCGGCGGAAGGGGAGCTAAGGATTGCGAATCAAGCACGCAAGAGCTTTATAAGGCGTACGAAAGCTCCTGCCTTTACCCCAAAAAGAGCATAAGCGCCTTCGAAGCGACGCTTCGCGCCTTTCGCTCTTACGGCAATACCGTAAAAACGGCAAACGGCGTGCCCGTGCTCGTGCAGGGGAATACCGCGTGCGAAATATTCGCGCAAAACGAAGAAGCCATGCTTTCTGCCGCAAGCTGCTTCGAAACCGCGCTTTTACCGTTAGCCTTTGCCGATCTGCTCGAACGCAGGGGCATAAAATACGAAAAAACAAAGCTCGCTTCGGCAAAAAATCTGCCCGAAGGAACAGCAGAGCGAATGTTTATAAATAATCTTTTCAACTGAAAGGAGCATAAAAATGATTACCGTATATATTCTACTCGCAAGAGGATTCGAAGAATGTGAAGCACTTATCCCCGCAGACCTTTTGAAGCGCGCGGGCGCAAACGTTATTCTTGTCGCAACCGAAGGCGGACTCGCGGTTACCGGCTCGCACGGGTTTACCGTCACGGCGGATATAACCATCGATGAGCTTCGCAAGGAGGATATGTCCTGTATCGTGCTCCCCGGCGGATTGCCCGGCACGACTAATCTTGCAAAGAACGCTCGCGTTCTTGACCTTATCGAATACGCGGCAGACAGAGGCGCGTTTATCGCGGCAATATGCGCCGCACCCTCGATACTCGGCGATTTGCATCTGCTTGACGGCAGAAACGCCGCCGTTTATCCCGAATTCGCGTCCAGACTTGAAAACGCGAACATCACGGGCAAAAAGGTCGAGCACGACGATATATTTATCACCGCAGAGGGCATGGGCGCAAGCTTCGATTTCGGCTTTAAGCTTGTAGAGGTGCTTTTCGGCTCGCAAATGGCGAACGACCTGCGCGCAAGCACAAGATATAATTAATCAAATCACGAACATATTAACGGAAGGAGGTATCGCTGATGAACGGAGAGTGGAAGGAAAAGCTGAAAAGTCCCACGGTAACAACGCCGTTGCTCGTAATATTCGTTATTGCGGCAATGCAGTTATCGAAGTATGCGCTTCGCACGCTCGACAGCGATACGAACGTTTTCGTTGCGGTGGGAGTCGTCCAGCTCGCAACGCTCGCCCTTCCCTGTATGGTTTATTACCTTTTAAAAGGCAAACGGCTCGAAGAAAAAATGTATCTCGTTCCGCGCGGAGGAACGCATATACTGTTTCTTATCTTCTCGGCATTGCTGTTTATAAGCGGAATGCTTTTAATAAAGTTCTTCTATTTTGTAAACGGCGGTCAGGTCGCCTCGCTCGTCAACTTTTACGAGGATTTTTCGGGCACGACCGAAGGTGCAAGCCATATCGAAATAATCCTTTCGCTTATCGTTATTCCCGCGTTTTGCGAAGAATTCTTCTTCCGCGGAATAGTTTTCAGCGAATACCGCAAATACGGCACCGCGAACGCCGTTATCATCTCTTCTCTCTGCTTTGCAATGCTCCATTTTTCGATCGAAAATATGGCGATCTATCTCTTCACGGGGCTTCTGCTCGGGTTTGTGACCGCCACAACCCGTTCCATAATCCCTTCGATCGCACTGCATCTGCTGAGCAACACCCTGAGCATTTATGCAAGCGATGCGTTTTTGCGGGTAACCGTGGTTAAAAACGGCGCGTTCTTTATCGGATTCGTGCTCGTTATTCTTACGGGCGTTTCGCTTTTGCTTCTGCTTTCACGCGTGGAAAGCATATTCTATTCCTATTCCGAACGCCCGCCGATAGAGGCTCTCCCCCCGAAAAGCTCTAAAAATATCGCAAGGGTTTTCCTTTCGCCGACGTTTTTATTGCTCGTTGCCGCATTTGTATTTGTTTCTATTCTGGCAAAGTGAGGTACGTTAATGGCAGATAACAACAAGCGCAGCCGCGCTGATGAACTTTTTGATATATTGAATGAATTCAACGACGACGATATGAAGGTCGTTCCCGAAAGCAAATCCGGTGACGATACCGAAAGCCATATCGACGAGGTGCTCGATATTCTTTCCTCCGAAAAAACCGAACCGGTTCGTATCGGAGAAGAGCCCGAAATTCCGTCATCGATATTCAGCCACCTGAGCGAAGAGGGCGAAAATACCGCGCCCGTCACCCAGCCCGAGGAAAATCCTCATTTTTCGAGCCATTTTTCCGAAGACGACGGCTCCGCGCCGCCTCCCCCCGCCCCCGATATTCCCGATGATACCGAGGACGAAAGCGAAAAGGAAAAAAAGAAGGGCAGAGCGCTCGAAATTATCGGAAACGTATTTTCGCATTTGAGCCTTCTCCCCAAAGCGATAATCTATATCGCGCTTATCGTGATTGCTTCGGCTTATCTTTCCTATTATATTATCACTATCGGCAACGACGTTTTCGCGCTGGTTTCGGACACGCGTGAAATTACCGTCACGATAGAAGAAAACGCAACCCACGAAAGCGTTGCCGAGCTTTTGGAAAGCGAAGGAATCATCGAATACGGCTGGGTATATGAAATTTATATGAAATACCGCGGCGACGGCGACAGCTCGAACGAATATATCCCCGGCGAATATAAGCTCAACACCAATTATAACTATTCGCAGATAATCACGGCGCTCACCTCGAAAACCGCAAAGCGCGAGGTAGTACGAATTACCATTCCCGAAGGCTTTACCGTCGACCAGATAATCGATTTGCTTGTCGATTCGGGCGTAGGTCAGCGCGAGGAATATATCGAAGCGATAAACAACTACCCTTACAAATGGAAGTTCGTTCAGCTTCTTGACGAAATGGGCTATTCCGAGCACAGAAAATATCGCTTGGAGGGCTATTTGTACCCCGATACCTACGATTTCTATACCACCGAAAACGAAGTTTACGTTATAAACAAAATGCTCAATGCATTTAACGATAAGTTCTGGAAGGACTACACCCACGAAAACGCCGAAGGCGAAACCTATCAGTCCTATATGCTCGAGGAATACGGGCTCACCTTCGACGACGTTATAGTGCTCGCTTCCATGGTACAGAGCGAAGGCGGCAAGGTAGAGGATTTCTATGCGATTTCCTACGTTTTCCACAACCGTCTTTCGCACCCTCAGAGCTTCCCCAAGCTCGAAAGCGATGCAACCATTCAGTACGTGCTTCCCGAACGTATCAACGATTCAACTCAGCTCGACCCGAACTATGAATCCCCCTACAACACCTATCTTTACGACGGCTTGCCCCCCGGAGCGATAAGCAACCCCGGTCTTGACGCTCTTTCGGCGGCAATGTTCCCCTCGCCTCCTCAATCGAGCAGCGGAAGAGATATAGACGCATATTTCTTCGTTTCGAACGATGCGGGTAAGACCTATTACGCTTCGAGCGCAAGCGGTCACGAAAAGAACGTAGTTCAAGCCAAAAAGGATAACGAAGCAATAAAGAACGGAACCTATGAATAATAACCGAAAACGCCCCGAGCTTTTATCGCCCGCGGGAAATTTAGAAAAACTCAAATACGCAATCAACTACGGAGCAGACGCAGTATACTGCGCGCTCGACAGGTTCGGAATGCGCGCTTCGGCAGGTAATTTGAACCTTTCGGAGCTGCAGGAAGGACTTGATTACGCGCACGCGCGCAATGCGAAGGTTTATCTTACGCTCAACACGATGCCGCGTGACAGCGAGCTCGAAGCCCTGCGCGATTACGCACGCGAGCTTGCAGCCGTAACGCCCGATGCGTTTATTATAAGCGACCCCGGTGTTATGGATATTATAAAAGAAGAAATCCCGAACGCCGAAATACACCTTTCCACCCAAGCCTCTACGGTCAATTCCGCCGCAGTGAAGTTTTGGAGCAGGTACGGTGTAAAGCGCGTGGTGCTCGCAAGAGAGCTTTCGCTCGAGGAAATAAAGCGCCTGCGTGCAAGCATTCCCGAAGAAACCGAAATAGAATGCTTCGTTCACGGCGCAATGTGCATTTCCTATTCGGGCAGATGCCTTATGTCCAACTACTACACAGGCAGAAACGCAAACGGCGGCGCCTGTGCCCAGCCTTGCAGATGGAAGTATTTTCTGCGTGAGGAAAAGCACGGCGAAACGGCTTATGCCGAGCAATACGGCGACGGAACCTACGTCTTTTCATCGCGCGATATGCGAATGATCGACCATATAAACGACCTTGTCGAAGCGGGGATCGATTCGCTGAAAATCGAAGGCAGAATGAAGAGCGCCTACTACACCGCGGCGATAACGAACGCATACAAAATCGCGCTCGACGATTATTTCGGGGGTAAGCCCTTCGATGCACGCTGTCTGCGCGAAACCGAAAGCGTAAGCCACCGCGAATACGGCACGGGATATTTCTATTCCTCGCCCTCCGAGGACGCAAACACGGTAGAGGAAAACGAATATATCGCAGACCGTCCGTTCCTTGCCACCGTTACCGAATACAACCCCGAAAGCCGACTTGCAAAATGCGTTCAGCGCAATAAAATGAGCGTGGGCGAGGGTGCAAATCTATTGACACCCGGAAGCTTCGGCGAGGATTTTGTGATCGGCAAAATGTACGATCTCGAAATGAATCCCATCGAATCCACCCCCCACGCAAAGATGGAATTTTATTTAGAGCTCGAAAACGCAAAAAGCGGCGATATTATAAGAGGTGCCTGAATGATTTCCCTAAAAGACCTTGCGACCGAAAAAGTAACGGTCATTTCCGGCCCTTACGGCTCGGGAAAAACCAATATCGCGGTAAATCTCGCTATGGACATCGCAAAAAGCGGCGAAATATGCCGTATTGCCGATTTAGATATAGTCAACCCCTATTTCCGCTCCGCCGACAACGCAAAAATGCTTGAAGCTATGGGCGTGCAGACGATGATACCGATATTCGCAAACACCAACGTCGATATTCCCGCCCTGCCCGCAAATTACCAGCTTTTGTTTACCGGCAACGGCAAATCGGTTGCCGACGTAGGCGGCGACGGCGACGGCGCGGCGGTGCTCGGACTTTCGCACGACGATTATATCGAAGCGGGCTATAAAATGTATTTCGTTTATAACCGCTACCGCTATATCACGAGCGAGCCCGAGGGCGCTTTGGAAGTGCTTAACGAAATCAAACGCGCGTCGGGGCTTGAATTCCACGGGATTATAAACAATTCCAATCTCGGCGAAGAAACCACCGCCGAAACGGTGCTTTCCGCCATTCCCTATGCAGAGCGTCTTGCGGAAATCGCAAAGCTTCCGCTTTTGCTCACCACCTCGCCCGATTGGGTAGAGGCAGAAAACACAGTTAAGATTACCGATATAACGAAAAAGTTATTTTGATAATAAAAATCCACATAAAGAGGACAAAGAAAATGAACAAAGTGACATTCAAAACCGACCTTTGCAAGGGTTGCGGTCTTTGCGTTCTTGCCTGCCCGAAGAAGATCGTCTTCCTCGATAAGAGCCAGCTCAACGCAAAGGGTTACCACCCTGCAACCGTCACAGAAATGGACAAATGCATTGCCTGCGCTATGTGTGCAACAATGTGTCCCGACGTTGTTATTACCGTAGAAAGAGGTGACAAATAATGGGCGAAAAGCTTTTGATGAAGGGCAACGAAGCTATTGCAGAAGCCGCTATCCGTGCAGGCTGTAAGCTTTTCTTCGGTTACCCCATTACCCCCCAAACCGAGCTTGCCGAATATATGGCAAAGCAGATGCCCAAAAGAGGCGGTCTTTCTCTTCAGGCAGAAAGCGAAATCGCGGCTATTAATATGGTTCTCGGCGCGGCAAGCACCGGCGCAAGAGTTATAACCAGCTCCTCGTCTCCCGGAATTTCGCTCAAGTGCGAAGGTATTTCCTACATAATCGGCTCCGACCTTCCCTGCGTTATCGTAAACGTTCAGCGCGGCGGCCCCGGTCTTGGCGGTATTCAGCCCGCACAGAGCGACTATAATCAGGCAACCAAGGCACTCGGTCACGGCGACGGACACGCAATCGTTCTCGCGCCCAACTCGGTGCAGGAAATCGCAACGCTCGTCGGCGAAGCGTTTGACCTTGCCGACATCTACCGTATGCCCTGTATGATTCTTGCAGACGGCGCACTCGGTCAGATGATGGAGCCCGTTGATTTCGAAGCGAAGCCCGCGCGTGAAATTCCCGAAAAGGATTGGGCGTGCAACGGCCACGGCGGCAAGCGCGTTCACAATATCGTAAACTCGCTTTATATCGAACCCGAAAAGCTCGAAGAAATCGTGCTCGAACGCTTCGAACGCTACAAGAAGCTCGAAGAAAACGAGGTTAAATACGAAGAATATCTTACCGAGGACGCAGATATTGTTCTCGTTGCATACGGCATTACCGCGCGTATTGCAAAAACCGCAGTCCGCAATGCCCGCAAAAAAGGCATAAAGGCAGGTCTTTTCCGCCCGATTACCCTTTACCCCTATCCCAAAAAGGAGCTTAACGAGCTTGCAAACAGCACGAAATGCTTCCTTTCGGTAGAAATGAATATGGGACAGATGGTAAACGACATCAAGATCGCCATCGACTGCAAAAAGCCTGTATATCACTACGGAAGAACGGGCGGTATGATACCCTCTCCCGAAGACATACTCGCAAAGATCGAAGAATTAACGGGAGGTAACGCACAATGACCGTTTTCGAAAAGCCCCACGCTTTAACAGATACACCCTTTCACTACTGCCCCGGCTGTACCCACGGTATAATCCACCGTCTTGTAGCCGAGGTTATCGACGAGCTCGGCGTTGAAAATACCACCGTTGGTATAGCACCCGTCGGCTGCTCGGTATTTGCTTATAACTATTTCAACTGCGATATGATCGAAGCACCCCACGGCAGAGCGCCCGCGGTTGCTACCGGCGTTAAGCGCGCAAACCCCGACCTTACCGTATTCACCTATCAGGGCGACGGCGACCTTGCCGCTATCGGTACCGCAGAAACGGTTCACGTCGGCGCAAGAGGTGAAAATATCACCATCATCTTCGTCAACAACGCAATCTACGGTATGACCGGCGGTCAGATGGCTCCCACCACCCTGCTCGGTCAGGTTTCGACCACCTCTCCCTACGGCAGAATCAAGGAAATTCAGGGTAACCCCATTCGCGTTTGCGAAATGGTCAGCACATTAGACGGCGTTGCTTATGCCGAACGCGTTTCGGTAGACTGTGTTCCCAATATCCGCAAAGCAAAGGCGGCTATCAAAAAGGGATTCGAAATGCAGCAGAACAAGAAGGGTCTTTCGATTATCGAAGTCCTTTCCACCTGCCCGACCAACTGGGGTCTTTCTCCCGAAAAGTCGCTCGAATGGCTCCGTGAGAATATGATGGCTCACTATCCGCTCGGCGTATATAAGGACGTTACTAAGGAGGAAACGAAATGAGTGCTATTCTTTTGGCAGGCTTCGGCGGTCAGGGTATACTCTTCGCAGGCAAGCAGTTAGTGCTCGCAGGAATGAAGGCGGACAAGCAGGTTAGCTGGCTCCCCTCCTACGGCCCCGAAATGCGCGGCGGTACCTGCAACTGCTCGGTTAATATCGACGACGAGCCTATCGGTTCTCCGCTTGTAACCACCCCCGATATTCTTATCGCAATGAACAAGCCCTCGCTTCTTAAATTCGAAGGCAGAGTTGCCGTCGGCGGCAGTATCGTTATCGACAGCTCGCTTATCGATATCGAAACCTCGAGAAGCGACGTAAACGCATATTACATCCCCGCAACTCAGATGGCTAACGATGCAGGCTTCTCCAAGCTCGCAAACGTTATTATTCTCGGTTATCTTATTAAAAAGACGGGACTTTACGATTTTGATTACTTTATGGAATGCATAAAGGCATCTGCGCCCAAAGCAAAGCCCGAGCTCGGCGAAATGAACGCGCGTGCGCTTCAGATGGGCTACGATTACGAGGGTTAATCAAAAATCTGTTTTGATTTGCTATGTGTGTTAAAAAAGCATACGCCGTTATCGCCGCCGCGGGAAGCGGAAGCAGAATGGGCGGCGTTTCGAAGCCGAATATAGAAATACTCGGCAAAACACTGTTTGAATACGTACTCGGAGCATTCGAAAAATCCCGTGTTGACGGAATCGTTGTCGTCTGCTCCGAGGATAACGAAGGCTCTCTGCGTGTTTTGGCAAACGGCTGCACAAAGCCGATAACCTTTACACGCGGGGGAGCAACCCGTGCGGAATCGGTAAAAAACGGTATTGAAGCAGCAGGCAAAGACGCGTATTTCGTATGCGTTCACGATTGTGCCCGCCCCTTTGTTACCCCCGAAATGATAAACGAAACGCTGCAAGCCGCAAAAAATCACGGCGCGTCCTGCGTTTGCTCTCCGATTACCGACACGGTTAAGCAAAAAGACCCGATAACGGGTTTTGTTTCCACGCCCGAAAGGGCAAATCTTTTCGCGGTGCAAACGCCGCAATGCTTCAAGCGCTCGCTTTATCTTCACGCCGCAGGTGCGGTGGGCGACGCTTTATCGGATTTTACCGACGAAACCTCGCTTTTAGAGGAAATCGGAGTAGAGGTCTGCTATATAAAGCGGCTCGAAACGAATATGAAGATAACCGCAATCGACGACGTGCCGATAGCGGAAATATTGATGAAGAGAAGGACGCAGGTATGATAAGAATAGGTCAGGGCTATGACGTCCACAGGCTTGTCACGGGAAGACGGCTTATCGTCGGCGGTGTCGATATCGAGCACGAAACCGGTCTGCTCGGTCATTCGGATGCCGACGTGCTCACCCACGCGATATGCGATGCGCTTTTGGGCGCTTGCGCGTTGGGCGATATCGGCAGGCACTTCCCCGACAGCGATGAAAAATACAGAGGAGTAAGCTCGCTTACACTTCTCGATGAGGTTGGAAAAATGCTTCGTGCCAAAGGGTACGAGATAAATAATATAGATGCGATAATTATCGCACAGGCACCCAAGTTCGCGCCGTTTATCGAAAAAATGCGCGAAAATATTGCAAGCACGCTCGGAATAGATATAGATTCGGTCGGCATAAAGGCGACAACCGAAGAGGGCTTGGGCTTTACGGGCAGAAAAGAAGGCATCGCCGCAAGCGCGGTATGCATTATAAATAAGTGAGGAAATTATGAGCAAGCAGTATTTATCGGGTAAAATAATTACCCCCGAAGGCATTGTAAACGGCAGTGTTTCCTATGAAAACGGCAAAATAAGCGGTGTTTGCGCGGGCGAAGCCGAAAAGGGCTATTACGTCGCTCCCGGCTTTATCGATATGCATATCCACGGCGGCGGCGGACACGATTTTATGGACGGCACCGAGGAAGCGTATCTCGGCGCGGCAAAGCTCCACGCAAGTCACGGCACGGCAACCCTTTTGCCGACAACCCTTACCTGCCCCGACGAAGAGCTGTTTCATTCCTTTTCGGTGCTCCGCAACGTAAAGAACGACAGCCTTTACGGCGGTATGTTTTACGGTATGCACCTCGAAGGTCCTTATTTTTCGCCGATGCAGGCGGGCGCTCAGGACCCGAAGTATCTTAAAAACCCCGAAAAAGAGCACTACGAGGCTGTTTTGAAGGAAGCCGACGGTCTTATCACGCGCTGGTCGGTCGCTCCCGAATTGGACGGTGCTTTTGAGCTCGGCGACAGACTTAAAGAGCTTGGTATATGCGCTTCGATGGGACATTCCGATGCGCTTTACGAAACCGTGCTCGAAGCGAACAAGCACGGATATACACATCTTACCCACTTTTACAGCGGAATGAGCGCGCTCACAAGAAAGCGCGGATACCGCTACCCCGGTATGATCGAAAGCGGTTATATGATCGACGATCTTACCGTCGAGGTTATTTGCGACGGCAAGCATCTTCCCCACTCTATGCTCGGCTACGTGTTCAGAGCGAAGGGTACCGATAAATGCGCGCTCGTGACCGACGCAATGCGCGGCGCAGGTATGACAGAGGGCAAAACCATTCTCGGCTCGCTCACAAACGGTCAGGAATGCTATATAGAAGACGGCGTTGCAAAAATGCCGGGCGGCGAAGCGTTTGCGGGCTCGGTTGCAACCACCGACAGACTTGTACGCAACGCAATACAGGCGGGCGCAAGCCTTGAAGACGCGGTAAAGATGATGACCGCAACGCCTGCACGCCTTTGCAATATGCACGACCGCGGCGAAATCGTTGCGGGCAAGCGTGCGGATTTCACCGTATTCGATGAAGATATTAATATCGTAGCCGTTGTTTCGGGCGGCACGGTTATTTATGAGAGGTAAATAAATATGGCAATCATTAAACAGGGCAAGGTAGATAACCTTGATTATGTCGCTTTTGAAACCCGCGCGGAAATGGGCGAATACGCCGCAAAGGAAGCGGCTGCGGAAATCAACCGCCAGATCGCAGAAAAGGGCGAAATCAATATGATTTTTGCCGCGGCACCCAGCCAGAACGATTTTTTGGAAGCAATCATTAAGGACGAAAGCATTGATTGGTCGAAAATCAACGCTTTCCACATGGACGAATATATCGGTCTTCCCGCAGATGCACCTCAGGGCTTCGGCAACTTCCTTAAAAACGCAATCTTCGGCAGAGTTCCCTTTGCATCGGTAAACTATATCGATTGCACCGCGGCAGACCCCGAAGCAGAATGCGAACGCTATACCGCGCTTCTCAACTCGCACAAATGCGACGTTATTATTATGGGTATCGGTGAAAACGGCCATATCGCCTTTAACGACCCTCACGTTGCGGATTTCAACGACAAAAAGACCGTCAAGGTCGTTTCGCTCGATGAAACCTGCCGTATGCAGCAGGTCAACGACGGCTGCTTCGCAAGCATC
The DNA here is from genome assembly GCA_045636285.1 of Eubacteriales bacterium. Classification (GTDB taxonomy): domain Bacteria; phylum Bacillota; class Clostridia; order Oscillospirales; family CAG-382; genus Coliplasma. Next base: position 5,588 of record JAZTXJ010000023.1, on the reverse strand, counting down.
GACGAGGTTCCCAAGTACGCTCTTACCCTTACTATCCCCACTCTCGTCGCACCCGAAAGCATTTTCTGTATCGTACCCGCAAAAACAAAGGCAAATGCGGTAAAGAGAACGCTTTGCGGCGACATCAACGAAGAATGCCCCGCTACCGCTTTGCGTAACCACGCAAACGCAAAGCTCTATCTCGATAAGGACAGCTCTGCACTTATTTAACGAATGAATATACGCATAAGTCAACTGCAGGAGGGTGTTTATCTCGCCGCCTGCAAAACAGATAAATTCAAATCTGCCGCAATGACGGTTTCTTTTGCCGTGCCGCTTTCCGCAGAAACGGCTTCGGGCTATTCGCTTCTCACAAACCTTTTGTCGCTATCTACCGGCAGTTATCCCACAATGCAATCCTTTTCGATAATAAAGGACGAGCTTTATGCGCTCGGCTTGGATGCCTTTGTTCAGCGCAGAGGCGAGCTTTTGCTGATAAGGCTCGAAGCGGATACGATTGCCGATTCCTTTGCCTTCGACGGCGAAAGGGTGCTTTTCCGCGCGACCGAGCTTTTGGGCGACGCGATTTTTAACCCGCATTTCGAAAACGGCGTTTTCCCCAAAGCCGACGTTGAAAACGAAAAGCTTTGCCTTATCGAAGAAATCGCATCGCTTATCGAAAACAAGCCGTCCTATGCAATGCTCCGCGCAAGGCAGATAATGTGCGAAAACGAACCCTTTGCAGTAGATGCGGGCGGCGAAATCGAACGCGTAGCCGCGCTCGACGGAAAACAGCTTACCGAATATTACCGCAAAGCGATAGAAACCGCACCCGTATTTATAACCTATGCGGGCGAAGCGGATTTTGAATACGTCGAAGAATGCGTTCGCGCGCATCTTCCCTTCACCCCGCGAAGCAACACGCTTCCCGATTCGGTTTTGCACCAACCCAAAAACGAAATATACCGCGTGCGCGAAGCTATGGATATGGAGCAAAGCGTTCTTATTCTCGGCTTTACGACGATTATGCCTGACAGCGCGAAAAAGCGTGCGATACTCACGGTTTACGATGAAATTTTCGGTGGCTCGCCCGCAAGTAAGCTGTTTATGAACGTGCGCGAAAAGGAAGGACTTTGCTATTATTGCTCTTCCTACCCCGCGGGCAGAAAGAACGTCATTTTCGTTTCCTGCGGGCTCGAAAGAGGATTCGAGGATAAAGCGATAAACGCAATATACCGCGAAGCCGAAGCGATGAAAAGGGGCGAATTCGACGATTCCGACCTTATAAACGCAAAAAATTCGATAATCCGTTCGCTTCGCAGTACCGAAAACGGACTAAATTCGATAAGCGGTTATCTGTTGGGACAGATGATAAGCGAGGATTCGGCAACTATCGAAGAAAGCATCGAGCTTGTTTCTGCCGTCACGCGTGAAGAGGTTATCGCGCTGGCGCAGACGGTAACGCCCGAGCTTGAATATATTCTTTCCGCGGAGGTGTGCGATGAATAGCTTTTCGCTGAAGGAAAACAAGGAATTAAAAGAAAAATACTACCACACAAGGCTCGAAAGCGGCTTTAAAATAACCGTCGTGCCTAAAGCGCTTTCCGCTTCCTATGCGATGATCTGCTGTGATTTCGGCGGTGCCGATATCGAATACGAAAAGGACGGCGAAGGCTTCACTCTCCCTGCTGGAACCGCTCACTTTTTGGAGCACAAAATGTTCGAAAACGAGGACGGAAGCGACGCGTTTTTGGAGTTCGACGCCTTTGGCGGCAACGCGAACGCATATACCTCGTTCGAAAACACCTGCTATTATTTTTCCTGCACCGATAATTTTTACGAAAACCTTAACGTTTTAATGAAGGCTGTATCGAGCGCGCATTTTTCGGACGCCTCGGTCGAAAAGGAAAAAATGATAATCGCGCGTGAAATAACGATGTATGACGATATGCCCTCATCGAACGTCGCGCGGAATTTAAGCAAGGCGCTCTACCGCAACCACCCGACAGTTTACCCCGTTTCGGGCACGCTTGAAAGCATTTCGCAAATAACGAAGGAAACGCTTTTCCGCGCCTATAACGATTTTTACGTTCCCAAAAACCTCGCGCTTTGTGTTTGCGGCGATGCCGATCCCGAAAAAATAAAGGAAATGGCAGAAAAATACTTCGGTGTCGGCAAGGGCGAACGCCCGAAAACCGTTTTCCCGAAGGAACCGCTTACCGTAAACAAAGAACGAACGGTGCAAAACGCCGTTGTCGCAAGCGAGCTTTACTGTATCGGCATTAAATGTCCGCCGCAAGCGGAAAACAATCTCGTTTCGCACCGCCGTGCGACCGCTATGCGACTTGCAATATCGCTTATGTTCGGCAGAGCAAGCGATTTTTACTGCCAAAATTACGAGCAAGGACTTTTAAACGAACGCTTTTACGCGGGCTTTACCTGCTCACGAAAAAGCGCGCATATAATCGTTTCGGGAAGCGGAAGCGAATACGAAACGGTTTATGAAAAGGTTATTGCCGAAATAGAAAGCCGCAAAAAAATATTCTTTACCGAAGAACAGATCCTGCGCGAAAAGAAGGCGGCTTATGCCGTGAGCCTTACTCTGTTCGATTCGGGCGAGGATATTACGGCGGCGATGTCGGAAATGGCATCTCTCGATTACGATGAATTCGACTGTATCGAAATCCTGCGCGATATAACCGCCGCAGAAATTAAAGAAGCAATCGATTCGATCGATACCTCAAACCGCGCAATAAGCATAATACAGAAAGGAAAAGACTTATGAACGAAGTAAAATTTCCGGGACTTGGGCTTGAATTTACCCTGAGCGAAACGGCGTTCAGCATATTCGGGCTCGACATCAAATGGTATGGAGTTATTATCACAACAGGCATTCTGCTTGCATTCCTTCTTTTTTACCGCTATGCAGTGAAAAAGGAACAGCTCGACCCCGATTCGATCTACAACATCACCCTGCTCGTTATGCCCATTGCAATAATCGGCGCGAGATTCGTTTACGTTATCACCGAATGGGAAGACCGCTTTAAAGGCAAGGGCTTTATAAATATGATAAATATCCGTCAGGGCGGTATCGCTATCTACGGCGCGATAATTTTCGGTCTTATCACCGTTCTTATCTATAACAAAATCAAAAAGCAAAGCTCGCTTGCTATGCTCGATGCGCTTGCACCCGCTGTAATGCTCGGTCAGGCTATCGGCAGATGGGGCAACTTTGTTAATGCCGAAGCATACGGCTGGTCGGAGGGTGTCGAAAACCTTCCTTGGAGAATGTGGCTCGAAAAGGTTTATATCGACGATATTTATCAAAAGGATATTCACTTCGTTCACCCGACTTTCCTCTATGAATCGCTTTGGAACGTGCTCGGTCTTGCGTTGATTCTCTTTGTGCTTTACCGCAAAAAGAAGTTCAACGGCGAAATCTTCTTTGCATATCTCGGCTGGTACGGCTTGGGCAGAGCTTATATCGAAACCCTGCGTGCAGACAGCCTTTATATCGTCGGCACCCTTAAATTCTCGGTATTTGTGGGTATCGTTTGCGCGATTGCCGCGGTTATCGGCGAAATCGTGCTCTACCGTCGCCACAAGGAAGAAAAAAGCGAAATGTCGGAATACACCTCTGCCTTTGAATCGGTAAGAATTGCAACGAGCAACGAAGAAGACGCACTCGACCAGAGCGTGTTCGATACCGAAACCGAAGAAACCGCAGACGAAGCCGAAGAGCTTGACGGTATCGACGAAAACGATATCGAAACGCTTTCGGAGCAGGATATGCTCGACGGAGATATCGAGGATATCGAAGAACCGGAGGAAGAATAATGAACATTATCGACGGAAAGGCGATATCCGCAAAGTGCAAGGCGGAAACCGCCGAAGAAATAAAGTCGTTGACCGCCGACGGCAAGCGCGCACCCTGCTTGGCTGTAATACTTGTCGGCGACGACCCCGCAAGCGCGGTTTACGTCCGTAACAAAAAAAGAGCCTGCGAAGCAGTCGGCATAAAGAGCCTTGAATATCTGCTCCCCGCAGACGAAACCGAAGAAAGCCTTTTATCGCTTATCGATACTCTTAATAAGGACGACGGCGTTGACGGAATTCTCGTTCAGATGCCCGTTCCCAAGCAAATCGATCCCGATAAGGTTATCGAAGCGATCTCGCCCGATAAGGACGTCGATGCGTTCCACGCATATAACGTCGGAAAGCTGTTCACGGGCGCGCCCCGCTTCCAGCCCTGCACCCCTGCGGGCGTTATGCGTCTTTTAAAGGAAGCAAACGTTGAAATTTCGGGCAAGAATTGCGTTGTTGTCGGCAGAAGCAATATTGTCGGCAAGCCTATGGGCGCTCTGCTTCTCGCAGAAAACGGCACCGTTACCACCTGCCACTCGCGCACAAAGGACCTCGCGAGCTTTACCAAAAACGCCGATATTCTTATCGCCGCTGTCGGTAAGCCCCAAATGATAACCGGCGATATGGTAAAAGAGGGCGCAGTGCTTATCGACGTCGGTATAAACCGTGTCGGCGACAAGCTCGTGGGCGACCTCGATTACGAATCCTGCGCCGAAAAGGCATCGTATATCACCCCCGTTCCCGGCGGTGTCGGTCCTATGACGATCGCAATACTTATGCAAAACACCGTCACCTCTTATAAAATGAGGTTCAATCTCATCTAACCGATAGGAGAAAAAACAATGAAAAAAATAATAAGCATCATATTGGTTGCACTTTTCGTTCTTTCCTTCACCGCATGCGGCGGTAACGAAGATATACGCGGCTCCGTAAGCACCGTTTCTTCCGATAATCAGAGCACCGCGGAATCGTCCGCAGTAACCGAATCGTCCGAAGCAGCCGAATCCTCCGAAGCAGCCGAATCCTCCGAAGCCGAAACAAGCGAAAGCGACAATATACTCGGCACTACCGCAAACAACGTTTACGAAAACGCTTATATCGGTCTCGGTTGCGAGCTCGACAGCACTTGGGTGTTCTACACCGACGAACAGATAAGAGCACTTAATCAGGCGTCTGCCGAAATGGCGGGTGAAGAATTTGAAGAGCTCATGAAAAACGCAGATATCGTTTATGATATGTATGTTCAAAACGGATTGGGCTCGTCTATCAACGTAAATCTCGAAAAGGCTAATCCGATCATGCTTGCCACCTTTGATATGAGCAAGTATTTTTCCGATGACATGAAAGCCTTGATCAAGCAGCCTCTCGAAAATATGGGTTACACCAACGTCAAGTTCGAAAATACCGAAGTCGAAATCGACGGCGAAACGTTCTACGCATTAAAAATGACCGCGGAATTCAACGGTATGAAAATGTACCAGCTCCTCATTGCCGTTAAATGCAAATCGCATATCGCCGCTATCGGTATCGCAAGCATAAACGAAGATAAAAGAGATGAATATCTCGAAAACTTCTATGTAGTAAAATAAAAAACAGGCTGTGCGTTTAGCGTGATGTCCTTAACGGACAATCACGCAGTCAAATCCGTCTTCGACGGATGAAATCCACCTGCGGTGGGTGAAATCGCTTACGCGATGAAATCCTGCTTCGCAGGGAGGAGGAAGACGGATTTGATTTCATCCAAG
>JAZTXJ010000022.1:0-26509 GCA_045636285.1 Eubacteriales bacterium | reverse complement strand
ATTATCTATTATCTATTATCCCTCATCCCTTCTCTCTCAACAAAAAAGCCCACCTTTACGGTGAGCTGTTTTTTATTCCTTTCCACGCAACGTATTCGCAAGCTGCGAAAGGAGGTCGCCGTTACCGCTTAGATTGATGTTGCCGACCTTTTCGCAAATGCGCTCGATATATTCGAGCTCCTTGAGCTTATAAAGGGTTGCATTTTCCTCCATAAGCTTTGCGGTGTTGAGCAACGACCTTGTCGAAGCAACCTCTTCGCGTCGGGTAATGACGTTTGCCTGTGCGCGCTTTTCGGCGACAAGCACGGTATTCATTATGTTGCGGATTTCTCCGGGAAGGATAATATCCTTTACGTCGGCATCGCTGAACTCAACGAAAAAGCTTTTCTGCTTTTCCTTAAGCCTTGCGAAGACGTATTCGGACATCTCCTGCTTGCTTTCGAGTATCTCGTCGAGCCTGTGAGAGCCGACGTACTCACGCAGTGCAAGCTGTGCGAGCGTGTAGATTTGGTAGGCGTAGTTGCCCACCTCGGTCACGGCGCGGAGAAGGTCGGTCACCCTGTAATTGCAAACGAAGCTTACGCGAAGCGTAACCTTGTCGCGCGTGAGCACCTCCTGCCCCGAAACGTCAAGCGGCATAAGCCTCGTTTCGCCGTACTCGACGGTCACCTTTATATCGTTTTTCCAAAAGTAGTAGCTTCCCGGTCCGAGCGTGCGCTCGTACCTGCCGTCGAAGAAGAGGAGCGCCTTTTGGAAACGCTCTACCTCGATTTTTGTCACAACGCTCGTGGGGAGCTTTGCGACAACCGATTCGGGTATGCCGACGATATCGGGCTTTGTAACGTCGATAATATCTACCCTGCGCTCGTCCGCGGTATTGAAGTAAGCGTAGCTTCCGCGGGGAAGCACGCCGGCAAACCTGCCGTTGACGTATTGCAAGCCGACGTGTCCGTCGCCTATCTCGTAAACGGTAACACAGCTTTTGAAGCCGCTGTTTGCAAGAAGCGTGCTTAACTGCGCCTGCCTGCTTTTAATCGGCATTTCGGTGTTCAACACCTCGGCATTCGCGCCGAAGGGAATACGGTGCTTGCCCGATTCGAGCACGCGCAGGAATTTGCCGTGCTTAAAGAGCAGTGCTCTTTCGTTTTCGTTGATTATTAACTTTTTCATATATGTATTTACCTCCATAAAGAGAAATTTAGTCGTCCCAAGACCGCCACGCAAAGAAAGCGGCTGTGAGTTGATAAGCTTTGCGGCGTGCGCGGTAAGCATCTTCGCAAAAACGCTTATGGCGCAGGCTTAAAAGCCTATTACCCGTCACAGACAAGGCTTTTTTCACGCTTGCTTTGCCGCCTTTTCGAAGGGGTGAAGAAGCAAAGCCGACGGTCGAGCGGATTTGATCAGAATAAATAATGTAAAAATATCCTACCAAAGCCACTTGGCGCACTTTACAGGTGCGGCGGGATTCGAACCCGCGATTATTTCGGACGGTGAGTCCTTAAGGGGATTTGAACCCCATCGAGCCCGCCTTTTAGAAATCAAGGCGCTTTCGATTGCCGTGACAGAATCCGTTTTCGGTTCCGCCAAACAGGAGCGATTCTCGAATACGCTTCGGGACCCCCTCGCGCACGGCAGTGAGCAAAACACCCGCGTGAACCGAACCTGTGCACATATTCTACCAAACGAAAAAGCAATTATCACGGAAAAAAGGTTGCGAAAACGATTTAATAAAAACAAAGAGAGCCTTTAGCATTGTGCCCTAAAGGACACAATGCAGCGATATAAATCCCTGACGGGATTTGCGATATACGCCTTCGGCGTTTGATATGTGCAACGCATACGATATGCCCTGCGGGGCGCGAAGGGATTTATATCATATCGCATTTACCGTTAGGTAAATATATCGCTTTTCCGCAGAAAAATATCGCATTGCGGAGCAATATATCGCAAAAAACAACTACCCGAAAAAGAGTTTTCAAATGCTCTTCTTCGGGTAGTTCGTCTTATATTGTTCCAAACAGGGAATTTGTTTGCCAAATTCCGTTTTTTACAGCTAACTGTCCTTAGTAAATCCGCTCATTAACGACTCTCTGTTTATTAATGTAATTAAAATCCCCGTTGTAAAATGCTCGTCACAGTGAGCAGCAGCAAAAAGCCGAGCGTGACGTAATCGGTTACCTTGAACCTTATTCCGCGGCGGAAGATCGCATAAAGCGCAAACGCACCGATAAAGAAAAATAAATTCTCCATAGGGTAACCCAATTCGTCGGCAGGTGTACTGCTATATCCGAACAGCGCACCCGAAACCGCATAGAGCGGAATAAGCAAATTGTATCCGAAAATGCTTGTCGACACCTCGCCCGCGCGCTCGTACTGCCGTTTGCCGAACCGTACCCCAAAAAGCACGGCCGCCGATATTCCCAAAAACAGCCAGCCGAATATAACGGCGACCACCTCGGGATCCTTAAACAGCCAACGAAACACGTCGTCGTTTCTGCCGCCTGCGGGCATTTCGATCGCCCTTGTGATTCTTTCCAAAAATCTTTCGGGCGAAAGCAGGCGCGCGTTTGTCGAATCCTTCGCGCGTGCATACATAACCCAATAAAACACGTTATGCCACAGGAAAACGAACGCACAGCCGTCGAAAACCGTGTTCGCCTCGTTAAACACGAAAACGTACATCGTGTAGAACAACGAAGAATAAAGAACGGCAACGCCGAAATGCAAGGCATACCAGCCGAAATGAATCGTTTCGAGCTCGGTTTTGATCAAAACCGCCGCTAAATTGCAGACATACGCCGTAATCAAGGGGGCAAGCGTGGTTAAAAGCCCGAAGAGATAATGCGCCAATCCGACAGATTTTCGGCTTATCGGCATCGCAAGAAGCATATCCAGATTGCGCCTTTGCTTAAACCGAGCAAACGAAAATATTGCCGAAAGCATCGCCGCATACAAGCCGATATACGCGGGCACGTCAAGGCACAAACGGCTTGCGTTTTGCACAAATTCTCCCGTTTGTCCCAACGTCATTTCATAGGTGCTTATGTTTACCGACGAAATGCCCGCAATAATTGCCGAAAGCAGACACAAAAGCAGAACAGCGAATCGGTTGTCCCTTGAAAGCTTTGCGAAATAACTCAAAAATGCGTTTTTACCTGTCATAGCCAAGCTCCTCTAAAAGCCGCTTCGCTTCTTCGTCGAATTCGATATTCGCGTTCACCTGGATAAGAGTGTTTTCCACGCGTGAAAGGATAAACACCTTCTCTTCACCGTTGTAATCGACGTATTGCACCTGTAAATACCTGCCGCTTTTGTATTGGATATCGCAATCGTCTCCCACGCTGTAATAGTTCACCCACACCTTGAAAATATTCTCTGCCTTTTCGCTGTCTGCGTATTTATCGAAGCAGACGAAAAATTCGCCCCAAGCCTTTATACGCTCGGCGTCTCGGCTTTCGGGCAGAGATTGGTCGAGATATTCGGTGTGGTCCTCAACGGTAAAGCCCTTTTCCGCCATTACCCTGCCGAAATATTCCGAAGTAATCGGTTCACCCTGCGCGCAGGCGCAAAGAAGCAGATAAAAAATCAATACCGCAAAAATCAAAATACGTTTCATTCAATCTACCTCATTGACCTGTAAAGCTCGTTCGTGTGGCGTTCAAGGAAATTATCAGAAAACACCGATACTATCGCCAATACGAGCATTATGCCTACGATAATATAATCACTCTTTTTATATCTCACACCGCGGCGGTATACGGTATAAGCAACCGCACTGCCGACGGTTATCAAAAGTGCTTCGGTGAATTCTCCATATAAAATGCCGTCGGCAATAATTATCGGGAACGCAAGAAGAGGGATCAAAACCTTATATCCGAACGCACTGCTCGAAATCTCCTCTGCCGATTCGGTTTTCTTTTTGTCTGCAAGCACAAAGGTGAGCACCGCCGCCGCAACGCCGACAACGCTCCAGAAGCAGAACCAGAAGACATGACCGTCATAGCTCCAATGCGTCATCTGCGAATATATCGTCTCGGCGCAGTATTCGTACTGTGACAAAAGCCTGCAGAAGATATATGCGGGGATCGCGCAATACTCAGACATGTAGAAGTTGTAGCGATACTGGACGTCGTAGGTCGTCGGGTCGTTTAAGAGGCGGAGCCAATATCTCCAATCTTCAACACCGTGCATAAGCGACTCGATGCCCCCTACCAAGTAGTACAAGCCGACCATATAGATGCCGATGAATATCACGCCGTCTACAACCGTGTTTGCGCGTTCAAAGACGAACACGCATATCGAATAGAGCACAAAGCCCATAAGCAAGCATATAGCGAAGTGGGACAAAAGATAACCGTAGCCGAGTCTTGCAAATCCGTCGTAGGATGCGTGGCAGACAAGCGTTGCGACGTACGAGCAGACAAACGGTACAAGCACCGTCACACCGCCGACGGCATAATGCACGATAACGATTCCCCGCTTTGTTATCGGAAGCGAATATACGCAATCGAGATTACGCTTTTTCTTCAGGAGCGCGAACATCCATATAGGCACGATTACCGACAGCGCGATTATTATCGTAACGGAGGTCGAAAGCGCAAGGCTGCGATAGGTTACGGTAATTATCTCCTCATCGGTTATCTCCTTGTAGTGTTTATAGTCGCCTCCGGGGTAATAGCCGGCAGGAATGAGATTCCTATCGTAATTCAGATTATCATGGTATTCCTCGCCGTCATATACGAAGTTTTTTGTACGGACGCGGTCCATCGAGTCCAGCGAAGCGAATACCGAAACCAGAATCATAAGCAGGCTTATGATAATTATTATTCTTGCGTTGCTTTTAAGCAGATGTTTAAAATATGATTTCATATTATCTCACCTCAATCCTCAACGTCGTGTATGAACGCCTCCTCGAAATCAAGAGGAAGCTGATCCATAACGGCAGGGCCTAACTGCTCGAGCACTGCGTACATATCCCCGCTTTCGCCCTTGAGCACGACGGTAACAAATCTGCCCTTTATTTCGAGCGAAACTATGGGAAGCCCTTCGAAAATGCCTTCGTTTATTTCGTTCATAAAGGCGAGCTCGAACTTGCACATACTACCGACGTGCTCGGCAATGTCGCCGTGAGTTTTAATAATATTGTCGTCGATAAGCACGAATCTGTCGCAAAAATCCTCGAGCTCGCGCAGAGAATGGCTCGAAATAATCACCGTCGTGCCCTCGTCCTCGACAAGCTTAATGATCGCTTCCTTAAAAATCTTACGCGATAACGGGTCGAGCCCGTCGAACGCCTCGTCGAGAAGCATATATTTCGGCTTTACGGCAAGCGCCAGCGCGATAAATACCTGCCGTCTCATACCCTTCGAAAAGCTTCTCAGCGTATTCTTGGGGTTGATTTCGTATTTCGAAATAAGCCTATCGAACACCTCTCTGTCGATGCTCGGATAAAAGGTCTTGTAAAAATCGAACATCTTGTTCGGCGTGCTCGTCGCGGTATAATAAGGGTCGTCGGGCAGAAAGAAGACGTCGCGTCTTGTTTCGGCTTTCATCGGGCTCTTTCCGTCGTAAAGCACGCACCCTTTCGAATCGTAAACGCCCGAAAGCAGACGTAAAAGCGTCGATTTGCCCGCACCGTTGATACCGACAAGACCGAGCACCGTTCCGTCGGGAATCGTAAGCTCGATATTGTTAAGCACAAGCTTTGTGCCGAATGAATGTGTAAGTCCCTTAATCTCTATCATCATATACCTCCGTTAAAAGCTCCGCTATTTCGTCGCGGGTGATTCCTTTTTCCTTAAGCTCGTTAAGCAGCCCGATTATTTCCGCGCGCCTGCCGTCTTGCCGTTCCTCGTTATGCACAAAGGTAACGAATGCACCCTTTTTCGGGAGCGAGCAGATAAGCCCCTTTTCCTCGAGCAGAGTATATGCTCTTTGCACGGTGTTGGGGTTAACGCCCAGATCGTTCGCCGCAACACGCACGCTCGGGAGCTTGTCGCCGTCGCGCAGAACGCCCATTTTTATGTATTTTTCGTAACGCTCGGCGACCTCGATATAAACGTCGCGCTTCCCTGTGAAGCCCTTTGGCATTTTCCCGCCTCCTTTTTTGCAAATCTGTATTATCTGTATTATCTGTTCTATCTGTATTATAACGGCGTTATCTCCGTTTGTCAAGTCCATTTTTGGAAAATTATTATCCTTGCGATGCGCGTGTAGGAATAGAGAGCGGCGAGCAGGTCGAATGGCGGTAAAATCGAAGTGTCGGGTTTAATGGTGGAGTATCGATGAAAATGTAGGGACCGGCGTCCCCGACGGTCCGCACGAGAAACATTGCAATTAATGTGAAAATGATATATTTAAATATCGGTTATGACACATTAATGATTTTATATGTTGCATTTATTATTATCGATACCTTCCGCGGACCGTCGGGGACGCCGGTCCCTACATTCGTACCGTCACTCAAATAAACAATATGTTATTTTATACTTTCCGTTATTTATGCGGACTATCGAGGACTTGGTATGCCCCAAAAATTCGTTCCTCATTTTTGGGGACTCCGATGGGGAGCCGTCAACGTTAATCCGCGTTCCCTCGACGGTACAAAACAAAAAAGGACGGCGAGCCGTCCGATTTATAAAAATATATTCAAAATAAAACCACTCATGCCCGCAGGCATATCACGTTGCGGAGCAACATATCACACGCGAACGCGTATATAACAAATCCGTCCGCGGACGGATTTATATAACTGCGCAGTGCAACGCACTACGCTCAATCTTCTCTCCCCGTAAGCTGTCCTTCGTCGGAAAGGTTGGGGTAACCAAGCTGGCGCAGCACCTCGTAGGCGCATATCGCAACCGCGTTCGAAAGGTTCAACGAGCGCACGAATCCAAGCATCGGAATACGTATACATCTATCGTAATTCTCCGCGAGAAGCGGTTCGGGCAAGCCGTGCGATTCCTTGCCGAAAACGAGATAAATATCCTTATCGTGCGGGTATTCGACCTCGGAATGACATTTTTGCCCCTTTGTCGAGCAGAAATAAAATTCTCCCTGCGGGTTTGTCGCCATAAATTCGCCCCAATCCTTATAGCGCGAAACGGTTAAATACTGCCAATAATCAAGCCCCGCGCGGCGAATGGTGCGGTCGGAAAGCTCGAACCCAAGCGGCTCGATAAGATGTAAATGCGCCCCCGTAACAGCGCAGGTGCGCGATATATTTCCCGTGTTTTGCGGTATTTCGGGCTCATAAAGAACAATGTGAAGCATATTTTTCTCCAAAAAGATATTATATTCGGATTGTACCACCGATAAAACGATTTTTCAACCCTTGATTAATGAAAACTTTTGTACTATAATAGGAACAGAATGCTTCGGAGGTTTAATTATGGCACTCGGAATTATTAAAGCCGACCCGTATCTCGCACCGTTTGAAAAGGATCTTCAATACCGTGTCGATTCATACAAGGCAAAAAGACGTGAGCTGATCGCCGAAAACGAAAGGCTTACCGATTTTGCGAACGGTTACGAATATTTCGGCATTCACCAAACCGAAAACGGCTGGGTTTATCGCGAATGGGCGCCCGGTGCGGACGAAATGTATTTCACCGGCGATTTTGCGAATTGGGATTGCAAAGCATTCCCGATGAAGCGGATCGAAAACGGCGTTTTTGAAATATATTTAGAGGGCAGGAACGCGCTCGCTGTCGGACAGAAGGTGCAATGCATCGTTATCCGCGGCCGCGAATTTATGCGCCGCATACCCGCCTATGCAACGCGCGTCGTGCAGGATCCCGTAACCTATAATTTCTGTGCCGAGGTCGACGATATTCTTTTCGATAATTTCGAATGGACCGATACAGACTTCAAGCCCCAAAAAACGCCCTATATATACGAATGCCATATCGGTATGGCGCAGGAAGAGGGCAGAGTCGGCACGTTTTCGGAATTTCGCGAAAATATTCTTCCCCGCATTAAAAAGCTCGGCTACAACACTATTCAGATAATGGCGGTGATGGAGCACCCCTATTACGGCTCGTTCGGTTATCAGGTTTCGAACTTTTTCGGGGTAAGCTCGCGCTATGGCAAGGCGATCGAGCTCAAAAGGCTTATCAACACCGCGCACAAAATGGGCATAACCGTTCTGCTCGACGTGGTGCACTCGCATTCTGTAAAAAACGGCGGCGACGGACTTAATTACTTCGACGGCACGCATTACCAGTATTTCCACGAGGGCGAACGCGGTTATCATCCCGCGTGGGATACGAAGCTCTTTAATTATAATAAAAACGAGGTAATCCACTTCCTGCTTTCGAATTTGAAGTATTGGATGAAGATTTTCCACTTCGACGGCTTCCGCTTCGACGGCGTCACCTCGATGCTTTATCACGATCACGGCTTGGGAAGAGCGTTCACCGATTATTCCTCTTATTTTTCGATGAATACCGATACCGAAGCGGTAACCTACCTTATGCTCGCAAACGAGCTTATTCACGAGCTCAACCCGAACGCTTTGACCGTCGCCGAGGATATGTCGGGTATGCCCGGTATGTGTGTTCCGATAAATCAGGGCGGTATCGGCTTCGATTTCCGTCTTTCGATGGGTATTCCCGACCTCTGGATAAAAATGATCAAGGAATACGGCGATAACGAATGGGATATGTTCAAGCTCTGGCACGAGCTTGTTTCCCGCCGCGAAAACGAAAAGGCTGTTGCGTATTGCGAATCGCACGACCAGGCGCTTGTCGGCGATAAAACGATAATCTTCCGCCTTTGCGATTCCGAAATGTATTGGAGCATGAGCAAGGACAGAGAAAGCCCGATAATCGACCGCGGTATCGCACTGCACAAGATGATAAGGCTTATAACCGCAACCGTTGCGGGCGAAGGTTATCTGAACTTTATGGGCAACGAATTCGGGCACCCCGAATGGATCGATTTCCCGCGTGAGGGCAACGGCTGGAGCTATCATTACTGCCGCAGGCAATGGAGCCTTGCCGACAATAAAGCGCTTAAATACGAATATCTGCAAGCCTTCGATATAGCAATGCTCAAGCTTTTAAAGAGCGGCAGAATATTAAAAAAGAAGCCGAAAAGCCAATGGATAGACCAAGCCGACAAGGTTATTCTTTATTCGAAAAAGGATTACGTCTTTGCGTTTAATTTCCACCCCGAAAAATCCTTTACCGACTATTTCGTTCCTGTCGAGCAGGAGGGCAGCTACAGCGTTACCCTCTCGACCGACGATAAAGAATTCGGCGGCTTCGAACGGGTGGACAAGACCTATACCTACAAAGCCGAGCGCACGCTCGACGGCAGACTCGGCTTCTTCTGCTACCTGCCTAACCGATGTGCACTTGTCTTTAAAAAGAAATAAAACGAAAGGAGAAGCACGCGCTTCTCCTTTTTGGTTGCGGGTTATTTATATGTATACGATTCGGGAACCGCAATAACCATTGAGGTGAATTCCGAGTCGTTCAAATCTGTTCCCGATGCAGTTCCTTCGAAGATATATATGGGCTGAAGAATCGAGCAATCTTTTGAAAATAAATTATACCATACAAGAAGAGACTCGTTTGTACGGAGGGTATCGTATGCTCTTGTTTGATCGATATACTCGTTCTTGAGCGAAAAATAATCGGGTGTTTTTATCTTTGAAAGCGCTTCATCGTGCTTTACCAAATCCATAGTGCCGATTTCTTTGTAGTCATATGTTTCAATAACGATTTCACAAAGTCCGCGTGCATCAAAATATAAAATACAACGGTCGTTGCCGAGAATGCGTAGATCGTTTAAATGTTTTCTGAAAGAAACGCCAACCCTTGTGACGTGAGTTCCCTCGGAATCCGAAATGGTGAGATTGCTCTTGATACCGAGATATTTATATTCGCCGTCCAGAAAAGGTATTTTTTTGAAGGTTTCCCAAGCAAGCTTTTCTAAAGCTTCGTCGCTCATTTCAAAATATCCGCTTGTTCTATCGGTATATGATACCCAGTTGCCGATTATCTTATTACCTTCGTAATCGAACTTGTGCGCGTATGCGGCAAGGTTAAGGTTTTCAAGCATTTGGTCAAATTCGTCTTGGGTTATATCGCGCTTCGATATTTCATATATCGGAAGCTGTGCAGGATATTCGGTTTTTCCGTTATACAGAACCTCTGTATCGGCGTCGATATATTTGTCGAGCGATGAATCCAAGGCTTCGTCATCAAAACTTATTCTTTTAAACTTTTCGGTGCATCCCGAAAGCACAAAAACGAAGCACAGACATAACGCAAAAAGTAATATACTTTTTTTCATAGTTTCCTCCTACTTATATGATTGTTATTCGTTAATAGTTAATGTGTGTCTCTCTCCTTGAGTTAGGTTAAGCACAGAATGCGACAATTCGGTACCGTAATCAATTACCAACGTTGGCATATACTGCTCGCGCGAAGAAGAGGAAGCGGCATAATCCGCGCTCAGAAATTCTCTGCACTTGGTTGTATCGTTTTCGGCACACCGTTGCACGCCGAAAGAGAGGGCAAAAGCAAAATCAAAATAAGCACAATGCAAATCGAGCGTAACAAAGCGTTAAGATGATGCCTTTTCTTCATATAAAACCCTCCTCATGGCAATATTATACATTAAAATTTTACCCAAATCAAGAATATTTTGTGAACATTATAAAGGTTCAAGAAATAATTTATTAAAATGCGTTGCCGAACTGCGATAAAGAGTGCAAACGGTTTTCTTTTTTTGTTCCCCTTCTGTTTTTGCTTGACTTTGCATAAAAATCGGTATATAATTTCTTTGAATTGCTATAAAAATCAGGGTATATTTATGAATTTGGGATTTGCTTTTTTCTTTAACAGCATACTTTTGGGAATCGGGCTTGCGATGGACGCTTTTTCGGTGTCACTCGCAAACGGTCTGAACGAACCGAAGATGAAAACCCGCAAAATACTTTTGATCGCAGGGTTGTTCGCATTTTTTCAGGCGGCAATGCCGCTTATCGGCTGGGTGTGCGTTCACACGGTTGTCGAATATTTCGGCGCGGTCGAAAAATTTATTCCGATAATCGCGCTCGTATTGCTCGTATTTATCGGCGGAAAAATGCTTTACGAGGGAATCCACTGTGAAAACGACGAATGCGATTGCAAGCGCTTAAGCATCGGCGCGCTTATCGTTCAGGGCATCGCAACCTCTATCGATGCGCTTTCCGTCGGCTTTACCATTTCGGATTACGGAATTTACGAAGCACTGCTTTCGGCATTCATAATCGCGGTCGTCACCTTCGGTATATGCCTTTGCGGTATACTTATCGGCAAAAAGGCGGGCACGCGGCTTGCGGGCAAGGCGGGTATTCTCGGCGGCGCGATACTTATATTTATCGGGCTCGAAATATTTGTCAGCAGTCTTCTTTAATTCACTACGGAGCGTAAACAGCAATGATATATCAAGCATTGAATAAACTTACCGACTATGCCGAAAGGTGCAAGCTTACCGATAAAGCGGATATTTACGTTATCCGTAATATGCTCATGCGCGCTCTTAAGCTTTCGGATTGGCAGGAAAACGATGCCGTTTGGAACGGCGAGGATATCGATACCCTTCTTGCCCCTATTATCGAATATGCCGTCGAAAACGGCGTTATCGCCGATACTTCAAACTCGCGCGATCTCTTCGATACCGAAATAATGGGTATTTTCACCCCCATGCCTCGCGAGGTAAAGCGTATTTTCGATGAAAAATACTCCGTTTCGCCCAAGGAAGCGACCGATTGGTATTTTGAATTCAGCAAAAATCTGAACTACGTCCGCGCGGGCAGGATCGCAAAGGATTTAAAATGGGAATATAACTGCGAATACGGCGTTTTGGATATAACCATAAACCGTTCCAAGCCCGAAAAGGACCCCCGCGATATTGCCGCGGCGGCTAGCGCAAAGACGGCGGCATATCCCAAATGCCAGCTTTGCGCCGAAAACGCAGGCTTTGCAGGCCACGCAAGCCACCCCGCGCGCCAGAATCTCCGCCCGATTTCGATAGAGGTCGACGGAAGCGAATGGCAGCTTCAATATTCCCCCTACGGCTATTATAACGAGCATTGTATCGCCTTTAACACAAAGCATATCCCGATGAAGATCGATCCCGCCGTGTTCGAAAAAATGTTCGATATTATCGAATACCTTCCCCACTATTTTATCGGCTCGAATGCCGATTTGCCCATTGTCGGCGGCTCGATACTCAGCCACGAGCATTTTCAGGGCGGAAGCTATACCTTCGCAATGGCAAGGGCGGGCTCCGAGCACGATTTTTCGGTTGACGGATTCGAAAACGTAAAGGCAAGCATAATCAAATGGCCGATGTCGGTAATACGCGTTTCCTCGCAGGATCGCGAAAGCCTTGCGAATTGCTGTACCCATATACTCGAAAAATGGCGGAATTACACCGATAAAGAAGCTTTCGTGCTTGCAGAAACCGAAGGCGTTCCCCACAATACGATAACCCCCATAGCGCGCAAAAACGGAACCGAATTCGAAGTAGATCTCGTGCTCCGCAACAATATAACGACAAAAGAACGTCCCCTCGGCGTTTACCACCCCAACCCGAGCCTGCACCATATCAAAAAGGAAAATATCGGTCTGATCGAGGTAATGGGACTTGCCGTGCTCCCCGCAAGGCTGGCAAACGAAATCACGCTTCTCGAAAACGCAATGCTTAAAGGAACCGACCTTTATACCGATAAACAGCTTGCCCCCCACGCCGAATGGGCAAATGAAATAAAGGCTTCGCACCCCGAAATGAACGAAGCGAATATAAGAAGCATTCTCGAAAACGAAATCGGCAGAGTTTTCCTCAACGTGCTTGAGGACGCGGGCGTCTTTAAGCGCAACGAAGAAGGCAAAAAGGCGTTTTTGCGCTTTATTTCGTCGCTTTCGTAATTTCGGTGCGGCTTTGCTGACGGCTTTACTTTTTACGGCGGTCGGATATTTATCGGGCGGTCTGCTTTTTGCAAAATACTTCGGGCGGTTGCTCGCAAGGAAGGATATTGTAAGCCAAAGCGACGATAAAAACCCCGGCGCCTATAACGCGTTCCTGCACGGCGGCATTCTTTGCGGCTGTCTTACCGCGGTGTGCGATATGCTTAAGGGCTTTTTGCCCGTGTTTATCTACAACCGCTTTTTCGCAACCGAGCCCTGCGGTATCGCCTTCGTGCTTGCCGCGCCTGTTTTCGGGCACTGCTTCCCCGCGCTTCATAAATTCAAGGGCGGAAAGGGGATTTCGGCAACGTTCGGCTGTCTTTTGGGGCTTATGCCCGAGCTTGCAAGCGTTACGGTATTGGGCGTTACCTTTATCTTCTTTTCGGCAATAATCGAAATCAGCCCGAATTCGTCAAGAACACTTTTCTGCTTTGCTTTTTCGGTCCTTATCCTGCCCTTTATATTGCAAAGCACGGCGGTGTATTTCGGCTTTGTACTTATCTCCTGCACGGTCGGCGCAAGGCTCGCTTTTGCCTGCAAGGGCTTTAAAAAGCCAAGGCTTCGTATTTTCCCTTTTATAAAAAGAAAATAATAATCAAAGAGGTATATTATGAAAATCACAAACGACGTTAAATACATAGGCGTAAACGATAAAAGCATCGACCTTTTCGAAGGTCAGTATATCGTTCCGAACGGAATGGCTTATAATTCCTATGCGATTATCGATGAAAAAATCGCAATAATGGATACGGTCGACGCACGCTTCGGCGGCGAATGGCTCGAAAATATCATATCCGCGCTCGAGGGCAGAGCCCCCGATTATCTTGTGGTACAGCACATGGAGCCCGACCACTCGGCAAACATCGCGGTATTCGCAGAGGTATATCCCGAAGCGAAAATCGTTTCGTCGGCAAAGGCGTTCGCTATGATGAAGAACTTCTTCGGCACCGATTTTGCCGAAAAGCAGATAGTCGTCGGCGAGGGCAGTACCCTTTCGCTCGGCAAGCACGAGCTTACCTTCGTCACCGCACCTATGGTGCACTGGCCCGAAGTTATCGTCACCTACGACAGTCTTGATAAAATCCTCTTCTCTGCCGACGGATTCGGAAAATTCGGCGCGCTCGATACCGAAGAGGAATGGGCGTGCGAGGCAAGACGCTATTATATCGGCATCGTCGGCAAATACGGTGCTCAGGTGCAATCGCTTCTTAAAAAGGCATCTGCGCTCGATATAGAAATCATCTGCCCGCTTCACGGTCCCGTGCTCAACGAAAATCTCGCTTATTATATTAACCTTTACGATATATGGTCGAGCTATCGCCCCGAAGAAGAGGGTATCGTGATTGCCTATACCTCGGTTTACGGCAACACCGAAAAGGCGGTTAAGAAGCTTGCCGAAATACTTGAAAGCAAGGGCGAAAAGGTTGTCATCAACGACCTTGCGCGCTGTGATATGGCAGAAGCGGTCGAGGACGCGTTCCGTTACAGCAAGCTCGTGCTCGCAACCACCACCTACAACGCGGATATATTCCCCTTTATGGAGGAATTTATCAACCACCTTACCGTACGCAATTTCCTGAACCGATTCGTCGGCTTTATCGAAAACGGAAGCTGGGCGCCTATGGCGGCGAAGGTGATGAAGGAAATGCTCGCAAAGAGCAAAAACCTTACCCTCGCACAGAACGACGTTAAAATTATGTCCGCGCTCAATTCGGAAAGCGAAGCGCAGATAAACGCACTTGCAAACGAGATTTGCGGCTGTGTTTCCGAGCAGGCACCCGAAGAAAAGTGCGAAGGCGGCAAAAAATACGTCTGCAAAATTTGCGGATATATCCACGAAGGCGAGCTGACCGACGATTTCGCCTGCCCGCTTTGCAAAAAGGGCAAGGAATTTTTCGAAGAAGCCTAATAAATAAGCAACAAAAAACGCTGTCACAGCCGTGACAGCGTTTTGTTTTACGCCTTCTTTTTAATATTCAAAAGCCTTACGATAACGGGGCTTAAAACGATATTCGTGGCAAGCTCGAAAAGGAAGTTACCCCCCGCAATACCCAAAAACATATAGCTCGCGGCGTTTTCAAAGCCGAGCGCAAGCCCCCATTCGGTCACAGTTTCCATAAAGAAGATCGAGCAGCCGATTAGGAATATACCCGTATTGACTATCGGGCAGGCAATAGCCGCCGCAACGACCGCAACGTATACGTTCTTTTTCTCGAAAAGCTTATAGACAAGTCCTGCGGCAAGCCCGCAGCAAATGCCCTTTACCATAACGGTAAGAACGGTTCCGAAAACGTCCACCGCTAAAAACGCCGCCGCGTCGCCGCAAAGCAGCACCACAAGACCGAACGTGAAGCCGAGCCACGCACCGACCTTTACACCGCACTTCGCCGCGCCGATAACTATCGGCACCAGCACGAGCGATACCATAAACGGACCGAATCGGATAAAGCTTCCCAAAAGCTGAAGCACCACCACGAGTGCGGTGAGAATTGCGCCCAAAACGAGTGTTTCGGTTTCTGCTCTCCGTTTCTTTAAATTCATAAAAAATTTCCTCCTTGCTGTCGCCCGCTTTTGCGGTGCAACGCATTAAATTTATATGATCCTTTCAGAGCATATTCAGTTGTTTTTATTGTAAAGGTAATATAATCCCTTTAACACCAGATTTTCATCGAGCGTGATTTCGTGCCTGCAATGCTTTATCACGATTCCTGCCAAGCCGCCCGTGGCTATAACCGGCAGCGTGCAGCCCATTTGCTCGTTAAAACGCTCTATCATACCGTCGAGCAGGCTCGCGTTGCCGAAGAGAATTCCCGAACGCATACAGTCAACCGTGTTTTTGCCGATAACCGAGCGCGGCTCTTCAAGGCTTACCTGCGGAAGCTGTGCCGTTCCGTTCGAAAGCGCCTTCAACCCCATATTTACACCGGGAATTATCGAAACGCCGATAAACGCACCGTTTTTATCGGTCGCGGTCATTTTCGTTGCCGTGCCCATATCGATAATCAATGCGGGGCTTCCGTACAGCTTGTTGGCGGCAACGCAGGCGCAAATCAGGTCTGCGCCGACGGAAGAGGGATCGTCGCAATGAATATTTATTCCGGTTTTTATTCCGGGGCCGACGGTAAGCGCTTCGGCACCGCAAATAAATCGCACGGCGTTTTTCAGAACAGCCGTAAGAGGCGGAACGACCGAAGATATTATCGCGCCGCTTATATCCTCGCGCTTTACGTTATAGAGCGTAAGCGTGTTCGATAAAACGCTTGCGTATTCATCGCTCGTTTTGCGTGCGTCCGAGCACACCCGCGCGACAAAAGAAGGCTTTTCGCCGCAAAAACCGCCGAGTGTTATGTTGGTGTTTCCGATGTCGATAGCGAGTATCATAGCTCTGCGCCTCCTTTTTGCCGATTATATCACCCGAAATCTCAAAAATCAATAGCAGAAGCAGATACTTTTTCGATATTATTTTACAAAAACGCTGACAAATCGCTTTTTATGTGCTATAATAGCGCAAAAGGAGGCATTATCATGAATTTTCTTGAAGAACGAATTATAAAAGACGGCGTAATCAAGCCGAATAACGTTTTGAAGGTCGATAGCTTTTTGAATCACCAAATGGATATAAAGCTTATGGACCGTATCGGCGAAGAGTTTTACAATCGCTTTAAGGATTGCGGCGTAACGAAGGTGCTCACTATCGAAGCCTCGGGTATCGCAATCGCCTGCTCGGTTGCGCGTTGCTTTAACGTGCCCGTGGTATTCGCCAAAAAATCGAAAAGCATTAATATCGACGGCGAAATGTATATCGCCGAGGTGGAATCCTTCACCCACAAAAACATAAATAACGTAATCGTTTCGAAAAAATTTCTTAACGAAAACGATAAGGTTCTTATTGTAGACGATTTTCTTGCGAACGGCTGTGCAATGCAAGGACTTATTTCGATCACCGAAAGCGCGGGCGCAGAGGTCGTCGGCTTGGGTATCGCTATCGAAAAGGGCTTCCAGATAGGCGGAAAGGTGCTCCGCAACCTCGGCTACCGTTTGGAATCGCTCGCGATCGTCGAATCGATGGACCCCGAAAATCATACTGTTGAATTCAGAGAAACGGCGGTGGTATAAATGAAGCTTGCAAAAAGCAATTCAAAAGCGGATATAAACAATATCTATACTCTTAACGGCAGAGTGCCCTTCTTTAAATCGATCCCGTTCGGACTTCAGCACGTGCTTGCGATGTTCGTTGCGAATATCGCACCGATAATGATCGTTGCAGGCACCTGCGGACTTTCCCCGCAGGATACCGCTTCGCTTATTCAGACCGCGATGATAATGGCGGGTATCGGTACAATGGTACAGCTTTTCGCGGTATGGAAGATCGGCGCAAGGCTCCCGATAGTAATGGGTATAAGCTTCACCTTCGTATCGGTTTTCTGCTACGTCGGGCTTAATTGGGGCTACGGCGCGATAATCGGCGGCGTTATCGTCGGCGGCATTATCGAAGGCTTGCTCGGCTTTTTCGCAAAATATTGGCGCAAAATAATCTCGCCTATCGTTGCGGCGTGCGTTGTAACGGCTATCGGCTTTTCGCTTCTTTCTGTCGGCGCAAACTCATTTGCGGGCGGCAACGGCGCGGCTGATTTCGGCTCTTGGCAGAACTGGATGCTCGGCGGGATAACGCTCGTTTGCTGTATTCTCTTCAATATTTTCACAAAAGGCCCGATCAAGCAATTATCGGTTCTGTTCGGACTTGTTGTCGGCTATATCGTCGCGCTCTGTATGGGTATGGTTGATTTTTCGGCGCTCGAAGGCGTAAAAATCGTTTCGCTCCCGAAAATAATGCCCTATACCCCCACCTTTAATATCAACGCGATAATTTCTATCACAATGATCTTCCTCGTTTCCGCAACCGAAACGATCGGCGATACCTCGGCGATGACCTCTTCCGCACTCGGCAGAGACGTTACCGACGAAGAAATTTCGGGCTCGCTTTCCTGCGACGGCTTCGTGAGCTCGCTTTCCGCAGTGTTCGGCTGTATGCCGATAACCTCGTTTTCGCAGAACGTAGGTCTTCTTGCGATGACAAAGGTCGTTAACCGCTTCACTATCGCAACGGGCGCAGGCATTATGCTTTTGGCGGGTATCTTCCCCGCGTTCGGCGCAGTGCTCGCAACCCTTCCCGAAGCGGTGCTCGGCGGCTGTACTATTATGATGTTCGGTAACATTGTCATTTCCGGTCTTCAGATGATCGGCAACTGCGGCTTCACACAGCGTAATATCACCATTGCCGCGCTTTCGTTGAGTATCGGTCTCGGCTTCACTCAAGCGCCTGCAATGTTCGAAATCTTCCCCGATATCCTTTATACCGTTTTCGCCGAAAACTGCGTAGCGGTGGTATTTCTTGTGGCGGTTATTCTTAACCTTATTATGCCCAAGGAAAAGCAAGAGGCAAACTGAATGGGAAACAAAACAGACAATATAAAGCGTATACTCATTTCCGAAGAAGAAATTAAAAAAGCAATAGCGAAAATCGGCAAGGAAATAAGCGAGGATTACAAGGGCAAGTCCCTGCTGCTCGTGAGCATTTTAAAGGGCGCGTTTATCTTTCTCGCAGACCTCTGCCGCGAAATCGATTTTAATTGCGAAATAGGCTTTATGTGCGCGAGCAGCTATTACGAAAGCACGGTTTCCTCGGGCAAGGTGAATATCACGCTCGATCTCGCGCAGGACGTAAAGGATTACCACGTGATAATTGTCGAAGATATTGTCGATACGGGCAGAACGCTCAGCCTCGTTGTCGAAAATCTGAAGGCAAGAAACCCGCTTTCGCTTAAGGTCATTACCCTGCTCGATAAGCCCTCTCGCAGACTTGTCGATTTCGAAGCCGACGTTTCGATGTTCACTATCCCCGATTATTTCGTTGTCGGCTATGGACTCGATTGCAACGAGCAGTTCAGAAACCTTCCCTATATCGCGGAATATCAGGAATAAAATTCAAAGGCTTTCAACCGAAAGCCTTTATTTTTATATTTTTTGCATTTCGCCGCGCCAAACCTGCAAGACGGGCAAACGCGCTTGAAAACGCGAAGCGAATGATGTATCATACATACAAAGGAGGGCGCGAAATGAAGCTGATAATCAATCACGACCCAAATATAAAAGAGCCCGAAATCGTCGTAAGCTACGGCTATCTCGACAGCGAGCTCGAAGACGTTTTGGCTTATTTAAGCCTTGCCGACAACCGTATGGCAGGCAATCTTAATAACGAAACCCATTTTATTAAGCTTTCTGATATTCTTTATTTCGAAACCGTCGACCGCAAATGCTTTTTCTATACCGCAAGCGATTGCTACGAAACGAAAATGAAGCTGAGCGAGATCGAAGAAAAGCTTATAAACACCCCCTTTTCGCGCATATCCAAATCGGCTTTGGTGAACTTAAAAAAGGTCCGCTCTATCAACAGCGAAAAATACAGCCGCCTTTGCGCTACGCTGATCAACGGTGAAAAGGTTATCGTTTCGCGGCAATATCTTAACTCTATCAAGGAAAAATTGGGGGTGTAGCGATGAAATTCAACAACAGATTTATCGGATTTGTCGTTTGCTATCTTGTGGGCGTAGGCTCCGGCACCGTAACGCTTACTTTATTCAACGCAATATTCGAGTTCTCGAAATACGAGCAGGCTATTGCGGCTATAACGGTATCGGTGATTCCCGTAGCCGCCGCCACGGTACTGCTTCTGCGCGAAGGCTTGGACAGCGTCGAGCTATGGGCAAGACGGATACTCAACGCGGTTTTTAATATGACCTGTGTCACGTTGACGTTTGCGGCATTCGGCGTTCTAAACACTCCGGAAAAAATGGCACTCAGTTTTGCTTTGGGGCTTGCCGTCAATTTCTTGTTGAACGTTCCCCTATTCATCATCCTCGACCGCAGAAACAAGCGCAAGCTCGAAGAAATCAACAAAAAGCTAAAGGAAAACAGCGAAAACGAACAAATTTAATCAATAAAATCCACAGCAACAAACAAAGCTCTTCTATGTGCAACAGAAGGGCTTTTTGCTTTTGATAAAATATTAAAAATTTCGAAATTTTTCTTGCTTTAACGGTGCGATTGCTTTATAATAATGAAAGTATTTTGAAAAAAGGAAGTGATTCGATGCGGATAAGAGAAAAATTCTTCGGCGATAAAATGTTTTACTCTCGCGTCGTTTCCCTTGCGGTGCCTATCGTAATTCAGAACGGCATCACCAATTTCGTAAGCCTTCTCGATAACATTATGGTCGGAAGCCTCGGCACCGAATCGATGTCGGGCGTTTCTATCGTCAACCAGTTTATATTTATTTTCAACCTTCTTATATACGGCGCGATTTCGGGCGCGGGTATTTTCTGCGTTCAATATTACGGAACCGACGACCAAAAGGGCGTTGCAAACACCTTCAGGTTCAAGTTTTATATAAACGTTTTCCTCACGGCGTTGTCGCTGTTCGCGCTGGCGATATTCGGAAAGGACCTTATTTCGATCTTTCTTTTCGAAAGCAGTGCAGGCGGCGATCTCGAGCTCACCCTTTCGCACGGGCTGGATTATCTTAAAATAATGCTGATAGGTCTTATGCCCTATGCGCTTTCGCAGGTATATGCCTCTACCCTGCGCGAAACCGAGCACGCGGTTGTCCCTATGGTTGCGAGCGTCGTTGCGGTTATCACGAACTTTGTGCTTAACTATATTCTTATCTTCGGCAAGCTCGGATTTGATCCTATGGGCGTACGGGGTGCCGCTATCGCAACGGTAATTTCGAGGTTTGCCGAGCTTACGATTCTCGTAATCTGGAGCCACCGCAACACCGATAAATGCCTTTACTTCAAGGGCGTTTTCAAAACGCTGTCGATCCCCGCGGATCTTATGCGAAAAATGTTTTTGAAATCGCTTCCGCTTATGGCAAACGAATTTTTCTGGTCGATTTCGCTTACACTTAGAAACCAGTGCTACGCAACACGCGGAATCGAAGTCGTTGCCGCACAAAACATCAACTCGACGATTTTCAACGTATTTTCGGTCGTCTATATGTCGTTCGGCACCGTAATATCGATTATGGTGGGCAACCTTTTGGGACGCGGACGGTTCGAAGAGGCGAAGGACACCAACCGCAAGGTGCTTGTCTGCTCGGTAGCCTGCGGTATTACGCTCGGCACGCTTCTTGCGCTCAGCTCCGGAATTTTCCCCGAGCTATACAACACCGGCTCCGACGTAAAATCGCTCGCCGCGTATATGATGATCGTTTCGGGTATATATATGCCCTTCTACGCGTTCAACAACAGCTCGTATTTTTCGATAAGGTCGGGCGGAAGCGTCGGCATTACCGTTCTTATGGACAGCGGCTTTATGTGCCTGTTTATGCTTCCCATATCGATCGCGGTTTCGCGCCTTACCGATATAAATATCCATCTGCTTTTCGTGATCTGTCAGGGCGCCGAAGCGCTCAAAGCATTCATAAGCTTGTATATGCTTCAAAAAACAAGCTGGGCAAAGCGGCTTGTCGGATAAAAAATAAAACCACCGTTTTTGGTGATACGCAAATTTCAGTATCGCGCCAAAGCGGTGGTTTTTATATTTTATTTTATCTGTTTCTGAACACGCCGATTTTTAATTTTTCGAGCTGAATATCGGTGCAGTTGCCCGCGCAGAAGAAAGCAACGCCGATTGCGCCCGCCTTGCGGCATTCCTCGACCTGCTTGGTCGATTCGATTACGGGAAGCTTGTTATACATCGGAGAAATGCCCGAAATGTTGGGTGCTTCGCCGTATTTTTCGACCATATAACGCACCTCGTTGCCGACGTCTTCGGCATCGTTAAGGTAAGCCATAGGATAAATCGCATCGAGCCAGCCCTGCTTTACCCAATACTGCCAATTCTGGCACTTGAGGTTTATTGCTTCGACAGGGTCGCCGAACACCGCGGTCGAAAGCTCGATATTTCTGCCGCGTGCACGGTATTCGAGAATAAGCTCGCGCACCGCTTCGACGTATTCGGTAACCTTTTCTGCGCGCCAATCAAGAAATTTCTTCCAATCGGCACAATCGGTATCGGGAATCGCTTCGATATTTATGCCCGTGTCGGCAAGGAATTCCGTCTTTGTGTATTCATCAAAGCCTGCCGAGAAATCGACACCGTGAATAACGGGATAGCGAATATAGTCGAGCTGGAATCCGTCGAAATCATAATTATCGAGTATTTCACGAACGAGCGAAAGCAAAAGCTCTCTTACCTCGGGAAGTGCGGGGTTTAAGAAATAGAAATTATCGAACGCATCGTGAAGCATTCCGCCGTCCTTGCGTCTTGCCATATATTCGGGGTGTATTTCCGCCATAGGACAGCCGTGTCCCTCTACACCGAAGAAGAAATCCTCGAACCAGCAGTGAATCTTCACGCCCTCCTGCTTGCAGATACGGATAAAGGAATCGATAACGTCGAATCCGTTTTCATATCCCTTGCGAATGGGGAGAAAATCGTGCACGCATTTCTGCGCGTTTGCATAGCCTTCGTAATTGGTTTCGATAAGAATGGAATTAAAGCCCGCGTCCTTCAGGCGAGTAACAGTTTTCAATACCGCTTCGTCGCTCTTTTCGTGAGGTCTGTGCCATACCGCACGCACCTCGCCCTTTACCGATTTTGCGGTAATATAATATGCGTCCTCGCAAAGCTCGTCAACGAGCGCAAATTCGCCGTTTTCCTTTGCCGCTTTCGCTTGGGCAAGAATCGCTTCCGCGCCTTCCTTATCGAAATCGCTTCCCTCTGCGATACGCTCGCCGATACGCGATTCGATAAGCGAAATTTTACCTTCGGCATTTATTTCGAGTGCTCTATTATCGATTTCGATACCGAAAACGCCGTTTTCTTCATCGATAACCGCCTTCGCGCCGACAATCGAATTGTTGCTCAAAAATTCCATCGCCGCGCCGTGACCCGAAGCAACGTAACCGCCTGCGGGAATTTCGTTATTGTTCTTTCCGCAGCTTATAATACGGCCGTCGAGCACGCATACCTCGTAACCGTATGCGTTCGTTTTGGTGCTTCCGCCGCCGCTATAAATAACCAATTCATCCGCGCCGCGCGCGCCGTTACAGTGCGATATTTTAAAAGTGTTCATAACCGTAGCCTTTCTTAAAGGTTTTTACACCCATATAATACCACACAATTAATATAAATTCAACACAAAAAGCTCCGCTTGGGAGCTTTTTGCGGGAAAAGAAACGATTATGAATTGTGGATTTTTAAAAGTTATCCGCCGAAGCAGGCGGTGAAAAGCGTTAGCATCGATATAAACAAAGCCGATCCCATCACGCCTTTTATAAATCCGTTCACAAAACCGTCGCGGTCGCGCACGGTCCTCTTTGCCAAGGTAACGAAATCTTTCATTTTAATATCCTCCGTTCTGCTTTTTTAACCTTCCGAAACGGGTTTCTTTCGTTCGGTTCTTTATCTTACGTGCCTATTATAACGCACACGCTGTCCTATAAAACGGACAGTGATTGATATTTTTAAAGGTTTTTATAAAAAATACCGCCGTAAATTAATACGACGGTATTTTTTCTTGAGCGATCGTCTTTTCGACCTTGCGGCAGAAGGAGGTTAAAGGAAACTGCCGCAACGTTATATATATAACGCTTTCGGTCGTTCTTTTATACGTTCTGTCGCAATCTGCTTCGGATTAAAATTAATTAAGCCTTAAAAACAGAATCGCTTATCGGAATCTCTCGATTCCGTCACTTACAGGTCATCGGCATCCTGAATAGGTCGAATATCATTTAACGGTCTTCCCGTATAGCTGCCTAAAACATCCGTATTCATTTCGGGTACCATATTGTTCAGTCCGAATAGGTCCGTAACGAGATTTGTCGGATAATTCGAGTTTGGCGCAAGAGGGTGAGGATAATAATATCGATCTACGTCATTAATACCTTTGGGAAACCTGTATTTTCTTCGTTTTCCCATAATCGATGCTCCTGTCCGAACGAATCTCTTTCGTTCGATGTTATTATTGCCGAGAGAAAGCTTTTAATACGTATTATCGGTTGACAAATTTTGTAAAATATCTTAAAATAAATTAACTGTTTTTAAAGGAATGAAATTATGAGAATTATAGGAATAGATTACGGCGATGCGCGTTGCGGTATCGCAATAAGCGACGAAACCGAATTTCTTGCAAGCACCGTCTGCACGGTGAACGTTTCGGGTATGCGCGACGCCTGCAAAAAATGCGCCGCAAAAATAAAAGAGCTGAACGGCGCGAAGATCGTGCTCGGCTTGCCGAAGAATATGGACGGAAGCGAATCCTTCCGCGCCGAAAAATCGCGCGCCTTTGCCGAAATGATCTCTGCCGAAACGGGACTCGAGGTTGTTTTTGTCGATGAACGCTTGTCGACCGTAGAAGCGTATACCTATATGAACATCGCCGATTTCAACGGCAAAAAGCGCAAAAAGGTTGTCGATGCGCTTTCGGCACAGATAATTTTGCAATCCTATCTCGATTCAAAAAGAAAATAAGGACCTTCTGATATGGACGAAATTATAAATATCGAACGTAAAACAACCTACGACGTATATTTGAACTATTCGAGCAAGGACCGTGAATTTGCGGAAATGATCGAGCACGAGCTCCGTAATAACGGCTTGACCGTATTCGGCGTGAACGCAATCAACAGCCCGGACAGCTTCGCTCAAGCACTTGCCGAGGGCATCAAAGCCTCTCGCGCGCTTTTGCCTATAATCACCGAAAATTATATCCAATCGGCGTGGTGCCTAAGAGAGCTTGAATATGCAATAAGCTTCGCAAGCGACCGTGCAAAGCTTATACTCCCCGTGTTTACCGACGAAAACGCACTTTCGGGCTCGCCTGTACTGCGATACCTTTTATCTCCCTACCATTGCACCTACGTAAATAAAACGCAAGAGGACGCAAAGCGTATCGCGGAGCTTTTCGCTCCGATGTTCCTTGACAACAAGCAAAAAAACAACTTCTATACCAAGCTTTCGGAATATATCCAAGCGGGCGCAAAAGCACGCGCAAGCGAGCTGATTTGCGATTTTATTCCCGAAATTCGCGAAAGAATCGAAAACGCAAGCTTCGAAGAAGCAAAAAAATTGCTTTCCGAGCTCTTCTTGCTGCTCGAAAAGCTTAATAACCTTTACGATTTCGATTATTCCGATAGCTCGCGCGCTCTTGCACACAAAAAGAACCAAGCGGCAAGCGTTTTTTACGAGCTGCTCAAGCTGCCCGCCTTTAACTCGCAGGATATATTTTATATCGCCTCGGCTCTGCGTATAATTTTCTATTACCGCGAAATCCGCTACGATGCGATCGACGCGATGACAAGCGGCGACCTGAGCTACGGCATTATAAACGCCGTGCCGATATCCGAATATATCGAAATACAGCGCCCCTATCTCGAACGCTTCAAGCACGAATGTGAAAAACAGTATATTTTTTGTACCGATACCCCCCGCTATTCCGCCGAGGAGCTCGCGTTTATTACCGATACCGAACGCTTTATCTATACCGACCGCACGCCCGACCACACCGCGCCGATTGTCACACCCAAGCGTACCCAAGAAAAGCCGAAAACGAAGGAAGAGGAAATACTCTGCTCTATCGCCTCGTTTATGCGCGAGGGCAATAAGCTGTTCGACCTTATCGGAAACGATTCCAACGCAAGCGAATTTATCCGCTGTCTGATCCTCAGCTACGAACGCTTGAAGGCGTATTGCGAAATTATCGGCGAAAAGGAAATCTGCGCCGAATGTATCGACCGTATACACGAGCTTAAAGAACGGCTCGAAAAGGAAGATTCCGCGAATTCGGTTTCCGAAACCGCAAACAACGGTATAAAAACCCTGCTCGGTCTTACACAGCCCAAATCGGGCAAGTTCGATCTGTTTATCTGCCATAAAAGCGACGATGCCGATATTGCCGAGGACCTTTATTTCTTTATGAAGCGCAATATGAAGGAAGCCTTCTTCGATAAAGAATCGCTCCCCGAAATGTCGGAATCGCAGTACCGCAAGGCGATAATGCAGGCGCTCGACGGCTCGAAGCACTTCGTGGTCGTCTTCTCGAACCTCGATTATCTCGAAAGCTATTGGGTGAATCTCGAAATGGAAATATTCCAATCCGAAATCGACGAGGGACGCAAAAAGGGCTCTAATTTCCTTATGATCGTCACCAACAGCGTTTACGAGCAAATAATGTCGAGCAATAAATCGGTGCTTCCGATCGACTTCCGCCGCTGTGAAATCATGCGCGTCGATGAGTACCAGTCCAAGCTGTTGAATTATATTAAGTAATTTGCAGAAAAACAAAAAGACGGGTTTTGCCCGTCTTTTTTGATTTGAATTATAACAGCACGTGTTCGTGCCCAATCGACCGCAAGTTCAATCTTTCATTAAACGCAAAACAAAAAGACGGGTTTTACCCGTCTTTTCACAATTTGAACCTCTCGCGGCCCTCGGCAGTCGCATAGTCGTATCGCGCGGCGGCTTATGCCGTCTTCCGATAC
>JAZTXJ010000021.1:0-8544 GCA_045636285.1 Eubacteriales bacterium | reverse complement strand
AAGGGCTTTCACAAAAAACTCGACTACATTACGATCGTAAGCCTACGCTTGTTTTTTGTGACAAACAGCCTAATTTCTCTTACTCCGGCTCGGTCTGCGGAGTTTTTCTGTTTTATTCGTTTATAAAGCGCTTCCAGCGTTTGCAGATAAGCAGGCAGACGGCGGTGCCGAGTGCCGTGATGATTGCCCAGGCGGCGATAATAAAATACCAACCGTATGCTTGCGAAAAGTGTGCAAATCCGTATGTCGAAGCCGCAGAGCCGATATAGGTAAATGCGTTCAAAACACCCGAAACGGTAGAGATTTTTCCGTAACGCGCATAGTGTATCGGCACGCGCGATATGAGAATAAGATTTACTCCGTGCATTGCGGCGGTTATAAGCGCCATAAGGGCAATCGAAGCCGTTGCACTTGCGTGGAAAACGCTTAAAAGTAAAATCGAGCATAGCAGTGATGCGCCGTAAAGTATTGCCGCGGAGGAAAGCTCGTTTTTGATTTTATCCTGCACGAGCGAAGCGATTTTTATACCGATTATGGCAAACACAGGAAGCAGTACCGCGGTCAAAACCGAAACTGCGTTCGAAAAGCTGTATTCTGTCGAAACCAAAGATGGCATCCAGGTTGCAAGTCCATCGCGAAGCATTCCCATAAAGAATATTGCGAGCAGTATAAACAGCATTCCCGAAGAGAATATTATCCTTTTTAAAGAGGTGACGCTTTTTGGTTTGTTTTCGTTGTTTTGAACCCTTCCTCTGCCGTTGTCAAAGGCGCGGGTAGAGAAGAACCATAGAACCGCAGTGACTGCGCCAAGCGCCGCTACGGTGAAGAATACGGGCTTCCAGCCGAAGCTTCCGATACAAATAGGCGAGAAGAGATAAAGCATAATATTGCCGATCGAGGATGCTGTCGTTACGGCAACCACGGCTTTGTCGAACTGTTCCTTTTGCAGTCTTTCCGCCATAAGCCGAACAAGCGGCGGCCAGAACATTGCCTGCGCAAAGCCGTTTATTCCCCAAAGAAGAGCCATTTTTGCGGTATTGCCGCAAATAAATGGCATCGAAAGATTGCACAGCGCCGTTGCGCCGATACCGATTAATACCATTTTGCTCGGTGAAAATCTGTCGCCGAGCACGCCGCAGATAATTTGTCCCGCACCATACGTAAGAAAAGTGCTTGTGCCGACGATTCCTATCGATTCGTTCGGGATATTCAGCGCTTCGCTTATTTCGGGTATAACCGAGCTATAACTGTTTCTTGTTAAATAGCTTATAAAATAAACAAAGGCGCAAAGCCATATAAACATTTTACTGCGGTCTTTTTTAAAACCAAGCATACCTCACCTCGAGGCGTTCGGGGTCAAAGCCCCTTTTCTCTTAAATCGTTTACAAGTGAAATATAGAAATCGCGTACGTCGAAGCCTTCCGTATCGTTGCGGTTAAGGTCGATAATATCGCAGTGCGAAATACCGTTGCCGCTTTCGTTTTTGAGCAGAGTATATTTTTCGCCCCAACGGAACGAATCCTCGCTTACGAGCCCGTCGTTATCGCCGTTGAAATGCTTAACAAGCACATAGGAAAAGTTCATCGGGAATCTGCCGCCTTCGGCGCTTTTCAGTACAGAGCCGAAGCTTTGGCAATATACGTTTTCCGGCAAGGTCATTTCCTTGTCGCGCGGGATGCAGGCGTTTGCGGTCAGATCCTTTACTGCCGCCATAAAATCGGGATCGTGATCGCCGAATCGCTTTGACATTCGGTTGTAAAACCGTTCGATAGCCGAAACTATATCGGGCGGGAGCTCGTCGATAAGATAATCGGCGAATTCACAGCCTCGGTGCGGCGAATTGACGGTTGTCAGCGATGCGACGTATTTTTCAACACCCAAATAGCGCAAGGCGTAACGGCAGTCAAGCCCGCCCTTTGAATGCGCGATGATATTGAGCTTTTCGCAACCCGTTTCGCGCACTATGCTTTCGATACGCTTTTTGAGCTCGTTTGCGCTGTCTGCGACCGAAGCGGCGGATTGGTGGTTGCCGTAAAACAGCCTTGCACCGTTAATCCGAAGCTCCTTCGGGATACGGCCCCAATAGTTCAAAAGCTTTCTGTCGCGGAAGAATACCCCGTGAACAAGCAGTAAGGGGTATTTTGTTTTGCAAACCTGCTTTTCTGTTTCGGCGCGCTTTTGCTCCTCGCGCGCGGTTTCCAAGCGGGTTTCCTCAAAGACGGTTTTAATAATGCGGTTAAGCATTATAATGTTTAAAACAGGGATAAGACCGCACAGAATGCCCGTGATGCGCTTTTTGAGCCCCAATCTGTACGATGCGAGATAAACGCATATAATTCCGTTCCAGAACAAAAATGCCTCGAATGCGGTACAATAGAGCGCGCTGAACAAAAACGTTTTAAAGCCCGTTTCGGGTATCGTGATCACACCGAGAACAATATGGTATATTACCGAAACAGCCGTTGACGCCTGAAAAACGATAAGCGAAATCGCGCCGTGAAAGCAGATTCTCAAGCGGGGCTTCAACGTGTCGATACAAAATACACCCGCGATGGAATTAATCACAAGCGCGCAGGCGATAAATGCAAAAAGATACGCGGAATTCTGCACGGACAGCAGATAGCTGTTTGCAATAAGCGAATATATTATGCTGTAAAATATTATTACTGCGGGAATATACTTTTTCATAAAATATCCTTTAATACCGCGATAAAGCATAATCGATTATAGTTTTGTCGAGCATAGGGAAGGGGATTATTTCTGCGGGAGCTTCGCCGCGGAAATAATTTATCTGCTTTTCGAACCATATCACGTCGCGCCAGGAGCCGTTTTTAAAGCCGATGCTTTTCGTCACACCGAGCCTTTTGAATCCAAAGCCTTCGTGCAGAGCCTCGCTTGCGGGATTGGGGGCGGTAACGCCCGAATAAAGCATTGCGAAATTTTGCTTTGCAAGAATATCTATCAAGGCGGAGTAAAGCCTTTTTCCTATCCCCTTGCGTAAATGCTCTTTATCGATATAGACCGAAAGCTCCGCGCACCAATCGTAGCTTTTACGTTCGCGCAGCTGCGAAGCATAGGCATAGCCGATACATCTTCCGTCACATACGGCAACGATAAAGGGGTATTTTTCGAGCTTGTGTTCAATACGCTCCGCGAATTCCTTCGCATCGGGTGCGGTGTGTTCAAATGAAATTGCCGTGTTTTCTACGTAATGGCTGTAAATGCGCGCCAATTCGGGCGCATCCTCTGCGACAGCGGTTCTCAATATTACCATTTCGAAAATCCTGCTTCCGTGATTGTTTTGTATAACGCTTCTGCCCAAAGCGCACAGCCCTGCTCGTTCGGGTGTCCGCCGTATTTTGCCTTGTGGCGCGCGTTTTTCTCACCGAGCACCGTAACGCAGTCGAAAACGCAATCGACTCTTCCGCAAAGCTCTGTGAGTATATATTCGTTTATATTTTCCCAAGCGGTAATTTGGCTTCCGTAATAGTCAAACGGCGGAAGCGTTTGCAAAACCACTCTTTTGCCGTGTTGCTTTAACAAACCGACTATTTTCGATAAATTGTCTTTGATTTCGCTTTCGCCAAAGCCTTGAAGCAGGTCGTTAACGCCCAAGCATACGAATACAATATCGTTCATCAGCGCCTTTTTTAACCAAATACCCGCGCTTGCGGCGTCGTCGGCTCGCGCGTATCCTATTCCCAAATTCCAGCAGGAATATTCACTGCCGAGCATTTCGGAAAGAAGCGCGTTCCAGTGCGCGTAGGAATTGGGCGCCGTGCCGATACCCTGCGTTATAGAATCTCCGAGAAAGCCGATTTTTGATTTTATGCTTCTGTTACAGCCGATTATTGCGGGAAGCGGCATTCTTTTATCGTATATCCAGCCGTTTTCGGTTTTGCGATATACCGGTAGCAGACCTTCCTCGTGATAAGGAAGCCTTTCACCCGAAAAAGTAAGCTCAAAGCATAAATACTCGCCCGATTCGGCAGAAAAATCGAATTCGTCGCTTGCGAAAATTTCACCCTCGCAAACGGTTTTAAAATGGTTACCGTTAAAGGTTAATTCTTGAAACTCTTCCTCGGCGGGAATAGGCCTGATACCTTCCTTAAAGCTCTCTGCGGGATATTTCGCAACGCGTGCGCTATGTATCTGCCAGGATTCCATAATACGATTCATAAAGCTTTTGCTTCCGTCTGAATAGGTGCTGTCGATAATATTGCAAAAAAGCAGAGAATAGCGGTGTTTTCCGCCCTGCGCTATTTTATAAAACACGCGGCCGATATGCAAAATATCCGCTTGCGATTCAAAATAAAGCTGATTGGCGCTTGCGGCGACCGTGTTTGAAGAAAATCCGAAATTTATCATCAGTTATAAACTACCTGCGGCATATTCCATTCTGCGATAATATAAATAACGTAATCGGGCTTTTCACTGTCGATCATCCAGTTCTGCCAAGCATAATTCCACATACCGATATAATGGGTTCTGTTCATTCTTTCGGCGAGAATGTCATAAATGCCCGCACTGTAAGAATCGCGGAAAACCATGCAGGAGGGAAGATTGCCGTTGTTGTTATTGAAATACTTTTCCTCGGTCGTAAGGTCGTTGTAGATCAACTGCATTCCTCTGTAACGGGGAACAGAAGTGATATTCGAGGGGTCAGCGAATTTGAATTCGCGGTAATAGCCGTATTCCTTTACCTGAACCTGCGGAATATCGAGATAAAGGCAGGCGTCTGCGCTCGTGTAATAGTCTGCGGTCCAAGTGAATTCGTCTATTGCACGCGGCTTTGCGTAATAGTATCGCTTCGAAATGTGCTCGAACAGCTCGACGTATGCGAGATATGCGCCGTAGTCTGCCCAATGGCTGTCGAGATGGTAATAAAGCGGCATTTCGTCGTTTTTGTGCTCATTGAAGGTATCGCGCAGGTCGATAACGGTCGCGCCCGCATTCAAGAGCCCTTCCTTAACCTGCTCGTATCTTGTTTTGCCGGTGCCCTTGGTATAATAATCGGGAACGAGCTCGGGATATATGGTCATGGGAGAGGGAACGATCATATAAATAATTTCTGCGTCGCGGTTGTAGCTGTGAAGCTTGTCTACTCTGCCTTTAACGCGCGTAGTCATAGCGTTTATTTCGTTTTGACTGAACAGATTACCGCCTTCGTAATCTCCGACCATCTGCTCTAAGAAGAACTGGAACGCGCCGTTACTGCCGATCGCTCTCGTGCCCTTAAAGGCGGGCATGCTCGGCTTTGCTTTTATAACCGCGGTTTCGCCGATCTTCTTTCCGTTTACCTTCTGCGAAAAGCTTATATCGAGAAAGGTTGCTCCGTCGGAATTTTTGAGCGTGAGCTCAAACCAACCCATATAGGAATTGACCGTAACGCTCTGTCCCTTGTATTCGGCGGTAACCTCTGCGCCCATCGTGCAGGTGCCGATCATAACGAAATGAGGATTTTGGGTATAGCGCGAGAATAAAAGCGATATAGGCTTTTCCTCGATTTCGGTGTTGTCGTTTTCGTTCTTGCTTTCCTCTTCGCTTGTGGTATTGCTTTCTTCTTCGGGGTTCGATTCGGCTTTGCTTTCTTCCTTGCTTGCTTCCGAAGATTCGTTAATGCTTTCTTCCGAGCTGTTTTCCGAGCTTTCTTCGGTGCTCGATTCGGTAGCGCTTTCGATTTTACTGCTTTCGGTCGCGCTTTCCAAAACAGAGGAATCAATACCTTCTGCGGCAGAAGAGCCTTCGGCACCGTCCTCGCACGCGGCAAGGATACATACCGAAATCATAAGAATAACGAGTAATAAACACATTAATTTTTTCATTGTTCGTTCTCCGTTGCATTGTAAATTATATGTCCGTCGTCTTCTATAATCACCTGTGAGGGATCATAAGCCGAAAGATGATCGAGAATTTCGCGTCCGCGCGCGGTGCCCAATTCATAGCTGACCTTGCAGGCGGCCTGCAAGCCGGGAATAAAGTAATATTCCGTGGTAAGATCGGGGGCAAGTACAAGCTTTGCCTGACCCGTTTCAATTTCTTTTGCACTGAACCAGAAATTGCCGAGATTGTAAAATATCGCCTTGCCCTTGTAAAATTCTATTCCCTGAAGGCAATGTGCGTGTGTGCCGATAATAAGATCGGCGCCCGCATCGATATATTCATGCGAGGTCGTTTTTTGAACCCGTTCAAGCTTTTCGGAATTTTCTGCGCCCCAATGAATAAAAAGTATAACGAAATCACATCTGTTTTTGGTTTCTTCTATAACCTGCAAAAGCCTTTCGGGGTCGTAGCACCTAAAAACACCCGGTTCGGATTCGGTCGCTTCGGGGGTAAGAATATGCTTTTCGGCGCGTGTTGCGGAAATAAAGCCTATTTTCTTGCCGTTTACGATATAATAAATCGGCTTTTGCGCGTCCTCTGCGTTTTTGCCCGCACCCGCATAATCGATACCGTATTCATCAAGCGTGCTCATCGTATCGAAAAACGCGTCTTTGCCGTAATCGAATACGTGGTTGTTTGCGAGGGTAACAAAATCGATTCCCATTTCGTTGTAATAGCGCGTATATTCGGGCTTTGCGCGGTAGGTGTAGGTTTTGCCCTGCATGGGAGTACCGCGGGACGATATGGAAAATTCGTTGTTGAGCGTTGCGATGTCCGCTTCGTTCATAAAATCTATCCATTTTTGCGAAATACATTTGTTAAGTATTCCGTTTTTGCGATTTTGCAGATAAGGCATTGTGACGTAATCGTCACCGAAGCAAACGTCACCGCCGAAGGTAATTATAGTTTCTTTGTTGGCTTTGGCGTTGCCCGCGCTGATAAAACGAACGTTGCTTTCGGTGTTCGGCTCGTCAAGATAAAGCGAACGCCAAACGTGCAGGCTGTTGCCGGTGTATTTATCCCAAATATCATCGGAATAGCCGTGCTCTTTAATATGACTGTATATGCTCAAAAGCGGTTCGGACTCGTAATCGTAATATTCCAATATAAAATTGAAAAAATTGTTGACCTTGTCCTGCTCGTCGGGATCTTCGAAATTCCCGAACAGCGGTAATAAATCAAGAACTATATCAAGAAACGGCTGTGAAGCCTCGTTCGATTCGGAAGAAATATGCAACCCTTCGCTTTCGTTATATTCGCTTTCCTCTGCCGATTCAAGGGAGCTTTCGCCAAGCTCAAGCGGGCTTTCGTCTGCAACGCAGGCGGCAAGAAGAAAAAGCATAACCGCAAGGGATATAATAAGAATGCGCCTCATAAAAACACCTCGATGTATTACCCCTTATTATACCACCGTTTATGCTGTTTTTCAACAGTTTTGACAAACAATAAAATATATGTTATAATTACGGCACTTTGATAAACAACGGAGCGTATTTATGAAAATAGCAATTCTTGACGCCGCAACTCTGGGCAGCGATATCGACCTTTCGCTTTTCGAAACGCTTGGCGAGGTAAAGGTTTACACCCTTACCGAAAAAAGCGAAATATCCGAACGTATTGCAGATTGCGACGTTTGTATTATCAATAAGGTTAAGCTCACGCCCGAGGTGCTCTGCGGTGCAAAAAATTTAAAGCTTATCTGCGTTGCCGCCACGGGATACGATAATATCGATACGGAATACTGCAAAGCAAACGGAATCGCCGTTTGCAACGTTGCGGGATATTCGGCAAATTCGGTTTCTCAGCTTACGCTTGCAATGGTGCTTTCGGCATCTGTCAATCTTAATTCCTTCCGCAATTCCGTTGCCGACGGAAGCTATTCGAGAG
Source organism: Eubacteriales bacterium (assembly GCA_045636285.1). Lineage (GTDB taxonomy): Bacteria > Bacillota > Clostridia > Oscillospirales > CAG-382 > Coliplasma. The sequence continues at coordinate 774 of JAZTXJ010000021.1, read as the reverse complement.
GAAGCGTGCAAAATATTCTCACCCCCGTTTACCACGAGCTTGCAGGCAAAGTATGGGGAATTGTCGGCTTCGGCGGTATCGGCAAAAGGGTAGGGCTTGCCGCAAAAGCGCTCGGCTGCAGAGTGGTCGTTAATAAGCGTACGCCCATTGATGAAGAGGAATGTCTGCCTCTTCACGAACTCTTGAAAATCTCGGACATTGTAACCGTTCACGTGCCGCTAACTGATAAAACGCGCGGTATGATAGGCGAAAAAGAGCTTGCGATTATGAAGGACGGCGCTTATCTTGTAAACGTCTCGCGCGGTGCGGTGACCGATGAAGCGGCTGTTGCACACTCGGTACTTTCGGGAAAGCTCGGCTTCTTCGGATGCGACGTTTATTCGGAAGAACCGATGCCCGAATCACATCCGTTTTGGAAGATAAAGGAGGTTCCGAACGTTTGTCTTACTCCGCACATGGCTTGGGGCGCGTTTGAAGCACGCGAGCGCTGTATGAACGAAATAAAGCAAAATATAATCTCCTTTACAAATGGCGAAAGGCGTAACCGAATAGTATAAAAATAACGCATAGCGCGCAAAAACGCTATGCGTTGATTTTTTTTATTTTTTGTTTCTTCTCTTGAAAATAAAGCTTCTGAAAAGGATAACGTTCAGAACAAGGAAGAAAAGAACGAAAATGATAAGGGTAAGTATCGGCTTTTTCGGTGCGAGTGTTGCCAAAAGCATCATCGGGAAGCCGAAAGCGATTGCGGGGAAGTTCTGGTAAACAAGGTTG
>JAZTXJ010000020.1:0-19371 GCA_045636285.1 Eubacteriales bacterium | reverse complement strand
GACTTGCTTTGTTCGGATTTTTATTATTATAATTCTATTGTTGCCGCCGCGAGAAGCTTTGCGCGCGAAGCGAGCGAGGAAATATTTGCATATTCGCGGACGGTGTGGCAGAAATCGCCCGTTGCGCCGACCGCGCAAATGCTCGGAACGCCTGCAAGCTGGGTATATGCCGAATCGCTTCCGCCGCCGCTTTCGATAGGCGTAAGCTCGCCGAAGCCGTATTTTTGCGAAACGCTGTTGAGGTGGTTGAAAAGCCTTTCGGTATCTTCGTTTCTTATCATCGGTTCGCGCTTGCTGATAAAGCAAAGCTTTGTTTTTGTACCTTGAACAAAGGTTTTGCCCGCCATTTCGGCAAGCGTGCCTTCGGCTTGCTTCATAGCAGACGAATCGCGCACGCGGACGTCAACCACGAATTCGCATTTTTCGGGCACGATGTTCGAAAGAGTACCGCCGCAGATAGTGCCGCAATTATAGGTTGTGCCGTTCTTTTCGCTGAGCGCTTCGAGCGCGATTATTTTGTTCGCGGCTTCGCGGATTGCGCTTGCACCGCCGAAGTAATCTATACCCGAATGCGCGGCTATGCCCTGTATTTCGAATTTGTAGCGCAATATGCCCCTGCGCGAAACGACGATTTCGCCCTCACGCGCGACCTCGCAGTTGAACGCGGCTTTAAATCCGCCCGTTGCGGCTTTGATAATTTCCATTTCGCGTTCGCCGCCCAAGCGGTTGCTGATTTCTTCATCGGTGGTTAAAAGCAAACGGCAGTTTTTTTCGTATCCCTTATCGATCAGAGCCATCATCGCAAGCAGTGCGATAGCAATGCCGCCCTTGCAGTCGATAACGCCGGGTCCGATAAGTCGGTCGCCCTCTTTTTTGACGGGCGGGTAGCCGAATGCGCCGTTTTTGTGAACCGTATCGGTATGTGCGAGAAAGCAAACGCCTTTTTCTGCGTTGTGGCGGGTATCGATAATAAGAAAATCGCCGCAGTTATCAAAGCAGATTCGTTCGCAGAAAAGACCCAAAGCTTCTGCAAACGCTTGGATTTTATCGGTTATTGCGTCCATGGCGGGCTTATCCTCTGCGACGCCTTCGAGATTGCAGATGTCCTCCCAGAAGGAGAGAAATTTTTCTTTGTTGTTATCGATATAATCAAAAGTTCTTTTCATATTACGCCTCAAAATCGAAAAGAATCGGGGGAAACCGATTCTTCTGAGCTTTTGGATTTTGACTACCCGCGCGAGCCGTGCCCCCGTGAGATTGAAACCCTGCTTTGTGCAGGTGGGTGCTCTCTCCGATGCTTTAGTGCTTCCAACGTCCGCATATAATCGCATTAAAGGGAAGATATGCGGGAGGCCTGCTTCACCACAGCGGAATATGAGCTCCCTTTCTATCTTGTGGGTTTTTACACAGAGAACAGCCCGAAGGCTATGCACGAACTCCGCAGGCAGAAATAATTATTCTTCAACAGAACCGTCGAGATCGATTTCGCCCATAAAGGTGTCTTCAAACGCATCTGCGACACGGTCGAATTCTTCGTCGTCATCGATAGTAACGAGGAGCTCGTCACCGTTTTCATCGACTTCGATTTTGAGAATAACATATTCGTCTTCATCGCCTTCAAGGGGAATAAGCGCGAGATATGTATTATCGTCAAGCGTAAGCTCGCCGAAAAGCTCGAACTGGCTTTCGTTGCCTTCCTCATCGGTAAGGGTGAAGATGTTTTCGTTTTCCATATTATCTGCCATAACTAACCTCCGCAGAGTATTATTGATTACACCCTTATTTTACAACCCAAAGCATAGATTGTCAATAGTATTTGCAAACTTTGGTTATTCATTCGTTCGACATATATCGGGAATTGACTTATCGAGGATTTTATTATATAATTATAATATTAATATCCAAAGAGGTTAATTTATGGCTTTTATACCGCGTATATATATCGGAAGCGACCGTATTCAAGACGGCAGAGCTTATATTGACGGAAGCGATGCGAACCATATCCTTCGCGTGCTTCGCAAAAATATCGGCGACAGCCTGCACGTTTGCGATATGCACGGAAATTCTTATAATGCCGTTATCGATGAAATAACGCGTGACGGACTTTATGCAACGCTCGGCGAAGCCGAAAAGCAGGAAAGCGAAATGCCGTTTCGCGTTTCGGTTTACCAATGCTTTCCCAAAGGCGATAAGCTCGAAACGGTGGTGCAGAAGGCTGTCGAGCTCGGCGCATACGAAATCGTTGCGGTAATGAGCGAGGGCTGTGTTGCGCGCCGCGATTCAAAGGCGTTTGCAAAGCGCTTGGAACGGCTTAAAAAGATCAGCGAATCCGCCGCCGCGCAGTGCGGTAGAAATATTATACCCGAAATCCGCGGAATAATCGGCTATGAAGCCGCAATGAACGAAATTGCGGAAAAGGATATAGGGTTTGTCTGCTATGAGGGCGACGGCACGGTATCTGTGCGCGAGCTTCTGAACGGCACGCCCGAAACGATCGGATTTCTTATCGGACCCGAGGGCGGACTTTCCGAAAAGGAAACGGCGTTGGCGAAGGAAAAGGAAATAAACCTTGCGGGCTTGGGCAAGCGCATTTTGCGAACCGAAACCGCCAGCGGATACGTTTTATCCGCAATCAGCGTATTGCTTGAAATATAAAAAATCAAACGGACAGAGTAAATTAAAGCTCTGTCCGTTTTTCGCTTTGATTTTAATTGTTGTAGAACCACATGGGATCGACAAATACTCCGTCGATGCTTATTGCATAGTGAAGCGCGGTTTTGCCGTTGGTAAAGCCTGTGCTTCCCGCTTTGCCGATAATTTCGCCGTCGGTAAGGGTGTAGCCGACCTGAACGTTAAGGCTTTCCAGATGATAGTAATAGCTGTAAATGCCATATCCGTGATAAACTATAACGGTGTTACCCGTGGGTGCGAGAGCACCGCTGAAAACGACCTCGCCTGCCTGTGCACAGCGGACAGAGGTGTTTTGCTCGACGATATATACCACGCCTTCGCAAACACGCTCGCCCGAATCGCCGCTCGCCTGAGTCGTACCGAGATTTATCGATTGACCGAAGGTGTATGCGGGTTTCTTTTCGCCCACGGGATAATTGAAGTTTCCGGTGGCGAAGTTAAAATAATCGGTTTCGGGTCGTTTGCTTGCGGCGGATGCGATTGCCGCCTTGAAATTTTCCATTTTTTCGGGCGAAAGCATACTGTTGTACTGCTCTTCGCTTACGTCGATAGGAGTCCAGCTGCCGCTTTCGCGGTCTTTTACGGTTATGGTTTCGACAGTGCTTCCGACGCCCGTCGTAATTTCGAGCGTATATTCGCCTGCCGCGTTTTTGAGTCCGATAGGAAGAAGCGCAACGCCCTTGCTCTGTTCGGTAAGACCGAAGCCGATTTTCGGAATATCGAGAATCGTGTTAAGCCCGAAGCTTTCGCTTGCGTTCAGATGCGATGCGTTGATACGGATAACGTCGCCCACCGTGAATTCCTTCTGCTGAAGCTCGATAACCGCGGGAACGTCGTAAATGATGTTGAACTTGTATTTTGCTTCGCCCGATGCCTGCGCGCCGTTCGCACCGCTCCATTTTACCGTGAACGATACCGCAAGGCGCGTATCGAAGGAAAGGTCGAGCTGAGAAATATCGCTTATCGTATATTCGCTTCCGTTATCGGCGATATAAGAAATATCGATCATCTGATAAGGACGGATTTCTTTATCGGGGGTGAATTCGAGCTTGTTTTCGAGCCCTTTCAGAACGATATAGGTTTCGTCGCCCTGCGCGAATTTTTCGGGAGAATAGGTATAGACGTTTCCGTCGGTTTTGTAGTATTCCCATTCGCATTCGATAGGATCGACTTCATATTTGTTTTCACCGCTCACAACAGAGAGCTTGGGAAGAAAATACGAGGAATAAAGATAATCGAATTCGCTTTTTAAAAGCAGCTGCTTTGCGGTTTCGGTTTCGGGTACGAACAAATTACCGTCGGGGTCGATAAGCAGACAGCCCGAAAGGTTGAGCGAGGGATAAAATTTATATTCGAGAGGAGAATCGCCGGGATACAACGTTATGTAAACCGGAGCTTCGCCCGAAACGTCGCGCATTGCCGTGCTGATAGGAAGTGCGTTTTTGAGCATATTTACAAAAAAGTCGATATCCTCTTGCGATTCAAAGCTGGCAAGCTTCGCATCGGGTGCGCTGAGCGTGACCTTGCTTACGCTGTCGAGCGACGAATAGTATATCGAAAAGCAGAAAATAACGGCAAGCGGCAGACACAGTAAAGCCACGAGAATGCTGTTGCCTCTTTTTTTGTTTTTTCCGTTTGCCATAATGTTCCTCCGTAATAATACTCCAATATATTGTATAATATCGTTCGAATTATGTCAATAGTTTTTCTTGCTTAAAAATTACCTTTTCGGGAATAAATAACACATGGCATTATTATAAGTGAAGATTTACCCGATAAAAAGGCAAAGAGGGAAAACAATGGGCAACAGCTATACCGAATTCCGCGATAAAGTGCTTTTTCGCCTTTGCGATTGCGACGATCTTATTATCCGCGAAAGCGGAGTCGAGAACGCACGCTACGCATTGATTTTTATAAAAGGAATAACCGCACGCGATTTTATTTCCGAACGGCTTCTGCGCCCGCTTATGAAGGCGGATATGGAAGACTTCGACGGCGATTTCGGCGCGTTGATCGAAGGACCGTCGCTCGCTCACGTTGCAGATGCGGACCTTGCCGCAGAATCCTTGGTGAAGGGCGACGTCGTTATTTTCGCAGAGAGCAAGAACGGCTTTTTTGCCACCCTTGCCAACGCGCAGTATACCCACGGCAGAAGCGTGCAGGAGCCCACGAGCGACGTTACGGTTCGCGGACCGAAGGCAGGCTTTGTAGAGGACGCCGAAACGAATATGGCGCTTTTAAGGAAATATATACGCACACCGAGCCTTAAATTCGTTCGCTTTGCGGTGGGGAGCGTTTCGCAAACAAAGGTTATAATGGCGTACGTTTCGGGCAGGGCAGACGGCGCGCTCGTGAAAAGTGTTGCAAAACGGCTCGAAAGCATAAAGGCAAGCGTGATAACCGACAGCGCGAATATAACCATGCTCCTTTCGGGAAGGGGAGATACGCTTTTGCCGACCTGCGGAAGCACCGAAAAGGTCGATAAGGCGGCTTCGAAGCTTATGGCGGGCAGAATCGCCATATTGGTTGACGGCAGTCCCTTTCTGCTTACTCTTCCGTTCGTGTTTGCCGAAAGCATTCAGGCTTCCGACGATTATCTGCACACCCCTTATTATGCGACCTTTATAAGACTTTTGCGTATTATTGCCTTCACGGCGGCGATATTTTCTCCCGCAGTGCTGTGCGCCGCGGTTTCTTATAATTATTCGCAAATGCCGCAACAGCTTTTGGGGCTGATAGCAGATTCCCGCAAGGAAATTCCGCTTTCGTTCTTTTGGGAAATAATGGCGGTGCTCTTTTTGTTCGAGGTACTGCGCGAGGTGGGTGTGCGTATGCCGCGCACCGTCGGCGATGCGGTAGGGATAGTCGGGTCGATAATATTGGGAAACACGGCTGTCGAAGCGGGAATAGTTTCGTCGGTAGGGGTAATAACGGTTGCCTTTTCTGCGGTGTGCGCTTTTATCACGCCCGTTTATATGTACGTTATCGTGCTTGCTCGGTTTGCCGCGCTTGTACTCGCCGAGCTGTTCGGGATATACGGAATCGGCATATCGGTTGCGATTTTTCTGTTCGCGCTTTGCGGAAAGGAAAGCTTCGGCGTGCCCTATCTTACTCCGCTTGCGCCCTTTAACAAAAAAGGAATGCAGGATTTTATCTTCAGCTGGCCGAAAAGAACGCTCGGCAGAAGGGAAGAGCTCGGAGGTCGGAAATGATATTTTTGTGTGCGCTTATACCGATTGCAAACCTTGCCGTTTCGCTGGCGCACGGCGGCGCTTGCGCGGTTTTGGTGATTATAGAAACGCTTTTTCTTCTTCCGCTTTTTGCAAAAACAAGCCTTTCAAAGCCTGTTCTTGCCTTGGCTTGCTTGGCTTCGGTGTTTCTGCGGGCGTGCGCGATATTGACCGAAGCAAAGGGCGCGCTCGGCGATATGCGTGCTTTGATAATCGTAATCGCTTGCGTTGCCGTTTCGGGAGTTGCGGCGTACAACGAAAACAGCGCGCTGTATGCCTGCACTCCGCTGTTTTTTATAACCGCCTTGCTTGCGGTTTATATTACGGCTGTTTCTTTTGGCAACGCCGAATTTTATAATCCCGCACAGCCCTCGGCTCTGGAAGCGGCTTCGGCGGTGGTCTGCCCGATTGCTTCCTGCGGCTCGGTTTCGGTTATCGGCAAATACGGCGCGGTCGGACGAATTAAGGGCGCGGTATTGGGAGTATTTGTTTGTGCAGTGTTTTTGCTTTTCAAAAGCGCGAGCGCGGAATTCGGTTTTATTTCCGTACCGCTTTCGGCGTGCGCTTCGGCTTTGGAGATAAAAGCGGTAACCGTCATTATAAGCAAAAATCGTGAATACAATATTCACGGTGATGAATAGTGCTGCTTGCAAGAAAAAACAAATTTGCGCTCGGAGAAATCAAAATAAAAGAAGAGCTTTGCGCGGAAGACGGCGCGGTTTTGCTCAGAATAAACCTTAAATGCCCCGATATCGAATGCAAAAAGGGCGACAGCCTTTTCGTGTTCGCAAGAGATTTTTATAAAAAGCTGATAAGCGCTTTTGACGAATATGCAAAAACCGAGCTTTTTAAAGCCGCGCTTGCGGCGTATACCCGCGCACCGCAGGAATTTATGCCGTATTCTGCGCTTATGACTTATAACGTTACCTATTTCGACGAACGCTTTTTATCGGTCGTGACGGATATTACGGTTTACGAAGGAACGAACGATGCCCGAACCGACCGCAAAACACAGGTATGGGAGAGGGAATACGGCACGAAATGCAGGATTTCTTACTTCCTTTCAAACAGCGAGCTTGACGAAATAAAAAAATCGCTCACACGCAAGCAGAAAAGGAATGCGGATTTCGATCTGTTTGCGCTTACCGAAAAAGGCATAGAAATTTATTTGCCGAGCGGAGTTATCGAAAAAATAATCGATAAATTTTAGAATAGTATTTACTTTTTTCTACATTCTGTTATAATACGAATATATACCTTTATAAAAAGGAGCTTTTGTATTATGAAACAGATACGCATTGCAATACTCGGTCAGGGCAGAAGCGGCCGCGATATTCACGGTCTGCATCTTAAAAAGGATACCGAACGCTTTAAGGTCGTTGCGGTAGTCGATCAAATGGAAATCCGCCGTAACCGCGCCGCTGTTGAATACGGCTGTGACGTTTATGCGGACTACACCGAAATTTTGAACCGTGACGATATCGATCTTGTCGTCAACTCGCTCCCCAGCCATTTTCACTTTGCGGTAACCAAGGACCTTTTGGAGCACGGCTTTAACGTGCTTTGCGAAAAGCCCTTCGTTCCCACTGTTGAAGAATACGATATTCTCGTTTCTATCGCAGAAGAAAAGGGCTCGAAGCTTTTGGTATTCCAGCAAAGCCGTTTCGCTAACTATTTCCTTAAGGTAAAGGAAGTTATCGCTTCGGGCAAGCTCGGCAGAATCGTTCACGTAGGTATTCAGTTCAACGGATTCGCAAGACGCTGGGACTGGCAGTGCTGTTTGGATTTCAACGGCGGCAACCTTGCAAATACCGGTCCTCACCCGCTCGACCAGGCTCTTAATATTCTCGATTATTACGACGGTATGCCTCAGGTATTCTGCCACATGGACCGTTGCAACACCTTCGGCGATGCGGAAGACTACTGCAAGCTTATCCTCAAAGCACCCGATAGACCTATTATCGACCTCGATATTTCTTCCTGCGATGCTTATCCCGCATATACCTATAAGGTAGAGGGTACCCGCGGTACTCTTAAGGGCAATATGGCTCATATCGATTGGAAGTACTTCAAGGAAGAGGAAGCACCCGAACAGAAGCTTATCCGTGAAAGTCTTACCATGGGTGAAGAAAAGCTTCCCGCATATTGCTCCGAATCGCTCAAGTGGTACGAAGAATCGTGGGACGGCGACCCTCAGGCTCCCTTTATTGCCGCTGTTCAGACCTATTACGATCAGATTTATGCACTCTTTACCGAAGGCAGAGAACACGATATCAAGCTTTATCAGGTTCGCCAGCAGCTCGCAATTATCCGCGAGGCACACAGACAGAATTTCTAAATTGCGTATCGAAAAGAGGTTGCGTTTTGCAACCTCTTTTTTCGTTTATTCCGCTATTGCTATTTCTTCTACGTATTTGTTATATTCGAATGAGGTTACGAAATAATCATCGCCGGTGAGCTTTCTTAATTCCTCGCGGTCGATAAGCGTTGCGCTTCCGTCTTCCGAGATAAGAAAATAAGTGTCGTCAAGGCAGTACCAATTCCTGTCGTCAACTATTTTCCAAGCGACCCGCGCGATAGAATATATCTTTCCGCCGAATTTAACATATTTGCCCGAAACCACAGGCTTGTTTACAGTAAGCTTATCGGTAATTTCGGTGTGCATCGGAGAAAGCGAATATATATCCGTTCTTTCAAAGAAATCCGCGATATTCGGCAAACGCTCGATTTCTTCCTCGGTAAACCTTTCGCCGTAATAGGTTGCGTTTTCGTCGGATTCGCGTATGCGTATTACTTCGTTTGTGGGAAAGCCGTAAATATAGCGTTCGAAAAATATTGCCGAGCCGTTTTGGACGACTGCATCCTGTGCGAAAATACCGTTTTTGAAGGGCGTGCAATACTCAAGCACCGCTTTCGCGGCATCGGAATTGAATATATCCGAATAAAGAACTCTGTCAAGCGGAGGATATCTCATCTCTGCGTAGGTGTCCAGAATCGCCTTCTTTGCCTGCCCGAGCGTATATCCGATCTGAACCTGATATTCTCCGGGGTTCGTGAAGAATTCATACATATATTCTTCTTGGAAGTAGAATTGGTTATTAAAGCCCTTTTCGCGCCAAAGCGAAATATCGAACACACCGTCGGTAAATGGAACGAAGCAGAACTCGTGATAACCGGGAATGCTTTCAAACATCATCGGAAATGCTTCTGCGCGCTTTTGCGTTTCGTTTGCAAGCACGTAGCTCTCGAACCCCTTTTGCTTAAACGCAAAAAGTATTTCATCGTAATTCAAAAGCGCGTTCACATCGAGATAGGTCGGAACGGTAAGATATATCTCGCTCGGAAGATTTTTACCGTAAACCGATTCGGTTATCTCCATTACGATCACGCGGTATCTTAGCTCTGCCGACGAAGCGCCCAATCGCGCATAGGTATCGGGCAATATCTGCGTTACTCTGCCCATTGCTGTCATGCCCATACCGAACAGTACGTAAGGGGGCGTCGGCTCTGCCAACTGTCCTCCTCCGCCCTCTGCGCCGCCCGAGATAGACGGATTGAGCCATAACGGCTCATCGCTGACCGAAATGCTCGGGTCGTTCTGAACGAACGGCGGTTTTTCGGGTTTCGAGCTTTCGTCGTTCGAAACTTCGCTGTTCGAACTTTCGTTATCCGAAACGTCACTTTGCTCGGAATTTGAAACGGCACCCGATACAACGCCCGAACTTTCGTTTTCGGAGTTACTGCTTTCAAAGCCTTGGTTTTTGCTCGTTGTATCGCTGTAAAACGGAAGCTCGGTTTCGCCCGTAAAGCGCAAAACCGCAAAAACCGAGCCGAAAATCAAGCAAAAGCAAGCCGCGATTGCGGTTATTTTTAAAAAGTAGGAATGCTTTCTTTTCGGAACGAGTGATTTTTCTATGGCTTCATAGCGTTCGAGCACTTCTTCATCTATCTGCCCGACAGCTTTTATGAACTTTTTCATATATCAATACCCTCACTTTCAAATATTTTTCGCAGTTCTTTTTTTATTTCCGCAATGCATTTGTTCACGGAAGCCTCGCTGCAACCGAGCTTTTCTGCTATTTTCGCAATAGGTATCGCAAAGAAATAGCGGCTTACGAAAATATACAGCTTTTTGTCGGAGGTGTTTTTCAGGTAGGAATTTATAACTTCACTTATCACCTTTGCTTCAAGCTCGCTTTCGGGCGTGCTTTTGTTCGAAACAAACCCTTCTAACTCGTCGAACGAAAGCAGAGAATCGCGCGGGACACGCTTTTTTCGGTTTGCCTCGTCGTATTTGTCAAAAGCGAGATTGCGCGTTATTTTCGCCAAAAACGCGCGTAAGCTGTTCGGGCGTTGCGGCGGGATTTTGTTCCAGACTCTTAAATAGGTGTCGTTTACGCATTCCTCGCTGTCCTGAACGTTGTACAGAATATTGTTCGCTATTGCAAAAAGGTAGCTTGTGTATTTTCGTTCGGTTTCGGTTATCGCCTGCTCGTTGCGCTCGAAATACAAAGCTATTATTTCCCCGTCGGAAAGGAAAGTGTTGTTTTTCTGTTCCATACAAACCTCCTTGTGAATGGCCATTCACCTATATAGACGGCAAAATGCGAAAAAACTGTAATATATTTTGATTTTAACACAGAAGCCGTTAAAATTAAACAGTTTTTCGGTTTTTGCATAAAATGATAAAGTATTGCCAAACAATATTTACGGAGTGATTGTATGGAATTTTTTACGGGAGCAAACACGGTAAACGGATTCAAGTCGCTTTTCGATGAATGCTTTAAAGAATCGAAACGGCTTTATATACTTAAAGGCTCGAGCGGATGCGGAAAATCTACACTTATGCGCCGTATCGCAGGTCGGGCACAGCGAGAGGGATTGGAATACGATATTATACGCTGTTCGGCAGACCCCGAAAGCCTTGACGGCGTTATAATTCCGAAGCTGAGTATCGCGGTAGCCGACGGGACGGCTCCGCATATTATGGACGTAAAATATCCCGCCGTGCGCGAAAGCATTGTTAATCTCGGGCAGTTCTGGGACGAATCGAAAATTCTTCCGCACAGTGCAGAGATAATATCGCTTACCGAAAGCAAGAGCGCGAAATATTTATCGGCGTACAATGCACTCGCGGCATACGGCAGGGTTAGCGATATGATACGCGAAATTGTATCGAAGGCAATAATGCGCGAAAAGCTCGATGAATTTGTGCTGTCGCTTGCCGATAAAATAATGAACGCAAAGGGCAATCGAAAGCGACTGTTAACATCTGCCTTCACCTCTTTGGGAATAAAAACGCTCGAAACCTTCGGCGATATAGAGCGGGTTATAAAAATAAGCGGGCTTGCCGCGGAATATGCCCTGAGGTCGTTACAGCAGATTGCAACCGAGCGCGGAGCGGAGTACACCGTTTCCTGCTGTGCGACGGATATTTCTATGCCCGAAACGCTGATTTTTAAAAATTCGGGTACGCTGATAACACTGCTCGAAAAAGCGCCCTGCGCCTCTTGCTTGGAGGAAAAGACGATTTCTTCTGCGCGGTTTATCGATAATTCGGTGCTCGCTTCTGCGCGTGTGAGAATGAAAACGCTCACGCGCTTATCCGAAGAGCTTCTTGGCGAAGCGAAAAACGAGCTTGCCGCGGCGAGAAGCATACACTCCGAAATAGAATCGCTGTATATTCCCGCGATGGATTTCGAAAGGCTGAATGAATTCACCCTAAAGCTTATCGAAGGCATTTTTGCGAATAAATAAAGCGTTGCCGCCATATATATCAATCGAAAGGACGGTTTTTATATATGGAGCATAACAAAAAAAGAAGAGCTGTGCGGAACAGCGGTAACGTTGTTACGGAAGGACTTATCGGCGGCGGTATCGGCGCGGGAACGATTCTTTTGCTTCTGCTGCTGGTTCCGATATTGCTTATAACCTTTGAAGACCCCGACCCGCTTACAGTACCGACGGTATGCCTTGCGGTGTTTTTGGGCGGAGCCGTGTGCGGCGTAATCGCGGCTAACCGTTGCGATGAATCGCCTCTGCTTGCGGCGGTTATCGGCGCGGCGGCTATGCTTTTGCCTATATTTATCGTTTCGCTTACGCTCGGCGGAAAAGCGGATATTGCCGTTTGTGCGCTTGTGGTTGCCGTGTTGCTTTCGTCTTCGGCGGGCGGAGCCTTTCTTACAAGGCGTTTTCGCTCCGATAAAAAGCGCAATATGAAAAAGGCGTTAAAGCGCAGATAAATTACACCCTTGATTTTTTCGGCGTATTATGTTATCATAAATTTAATATATAAGAAAGGGTGTGCACGATGAGACTTCAGGAATCCGGCGAAATGTATCTCGAAACGGTTTACGTGCTTTCGAAAGAGCTTCCGATAGTACGCGCTATCGATATTTGTGAATACCGCGGCGTTTCGAAACCGTCTGTTTCCCGCGCTGTCGGCATACTTAAAAACGGCGGTTATATCGATTGCGGCGAAGACGGAGGGCTGACTCTTACCGAGCTTGGACTTGAGGTTGCACAAAAAATGTATGAACGCCACACCGTTCTTACCGATTATCTCGTTTCGCTCGGGGTCGATGCCGAAACCGCATCGGAGGACGCCTGCAAAATAGAACACGTTATCAGCGAAGCGACCTTTGAAGCAATAAAAAATCAAATAAAATAAATATCGAAACGAATGCACCGAAAACAGCCTGTTCTGTATCGGTGCATTTTTTTACCTTGCATATATATTTTGCTTTTACATAAATTAAACTCGATGCGAAATCAAAATCGAAGGATGTGTTGCATTGAAAATGAAGAGCAGAAAAACAAAAAAGCTTGTTGCGGCGGTAATTTCGGTGATGCTCGTCTTTTCGCTTTCGGGCGTGTTTTCGGCAAGTGCGAGCGTCGGGAATATAGATGAGCTTATACCGGGCGGAATGGCGTTCGGCGTTAAATTCTTTACAGAGGGCGTAATCGTATTGGGCACGACGGGAGTCGAAACGGCGCACGGTGTCGTTGCACCTGCGAAGGATGCGGGCATAAAATCGGGCGATATAATTATAAGAGCGGGCGGCAAGGAGTTCGATACGGCGAACGAGCTTGTTTCGATAATATCGGGAAGCGGAGGCAAGCCGATAGCTGTTGCGTATATTCGTAACGGGCAGGAATGCACCGTAACCGTAACACCCGCGCGTGATTCCGAAAACGGAAGCTACCGTATCGGCGTGCTCGTGCGCGATTCGACGGCGGGTATCGGCACGGTAACCTTTATCGACCCCGAAACGCTCGATTTCGGCGGACTGGGGCACGGCATTTACGATAACGAAACCGGTACTCTTCTTCCGCTTTCGCGCGGGGCAGTGGTCGACGTCGAAATCAACGACGTGGTAAAGAGCGAGCGCAATGCGCCCGGTGAGCTTCGCGGAAGCTTCGGTAATATGCTTGTCGGCGAGCTTTGGGATAATTCCGAGCAGGGTGTTTTCGGACGGTTTTCGAAAATGCCCGAAACCTCGTATAAGCCTATTCCCGTGGCATCGCGGAGCGAGCTGAAGGAAGGGAAAGCGATAATACTCACAACGCTTTCGAACGGCGGTATAGGCGAATACGAAATCGAAATAGAGCATATATACAGCGGCTCGGGGACGACGAAAAACTTTTTGATACGCGTCGTCGATGAACGCCTTATATCGCAAACCGGCGGTATCGTGCAGGGTATGTCGGGCTCGCCGATTATCCAGAACGGAAAGCTTGTCGGCGCGGTCACGCACGTTCTTGTCGACGATCCGATCCACGGCTACGGTATATGTATCGAAAATATGCTTAAATCGGCGTTTGACGCAAGCGCGCCCGAGGCTTACGAGCCGATCGCCGCATAAAGAAAAAGGCAACTGTGTGTTGCCTTTTAATATTTTTCATCGCTTCGGTGTCGTTGCCGCTATGCCGTAACGGCTTATATTTGCCTGAAAACGACATAAGGCTTTCTGTTTTTGCAGGCTTCGACAAAAGACATTTTCGACAAATTTTCGACATATTTCGACAACCTTCGCGGACACATTTGTCGAAGCAAAGAAAATAACCGAAAAAATGTTTGCGAAAATGTCAAATAACGTCATACGATTTTTGAACGAAACGGCGATTTTTTGCGCTTAATCTATTGCTTGGCGCACGATTTTTGTGTTAAAATACCCTCACAGAAAAAAATATACAAGGAGCTACATTATTATGGAAAAACCGAGGGTGCTCGTCGCTGATTCGAACAGCGAGTTCAGAAAAGAGTGTGTCCAGAATTTAAAACGGATGGATATAGAGGTGGTTGCCGAGGCTGTCGACGGTCAGGAAGCGTTTGCGAAGATGGTTCGTACCAAGCCCAACGTTGTTATATCCGACCTTTATTTAAGTAAAATCGACGGTGTGGGGCTTATACGCGACGCGAAGAAGCAGATGCCCGATGACTTTCCCGCGTTCGTTATGCTCGCCGCGTTTAACAATCAGATGCTTTTCGAGGAATGCTGTGAAGCGGGAGCGGCGTACTGTATGCTAAAGCCGATCGATTTTGCGGCGCTTGCCGACAGAGTAAAACGCCTTGCCGACAGAACCCGCAGACGCTCTGCCGCAAAGGTGCCCTCACGCGGGGAAAACGATCTCGAAGCGCAGGTGACGAAAATAATACATCAAATCGGCGTGCCCGCGCATATTAAGGGATACCAATACCTGCGAACCGCGATAATTATGGCAATAAAGGATACCGATATTATAAATTCGGTAACGAAAATACTTTACCCCACCGTTGCAAAGCAATACGGCACGACAAGCTCACGCGTGGAGCGTGCAATCCGCCACGCGATAGAGGTTGCGTGGGATAGGGGCGACCTCGACGTTTTGAACGCGTTTTTTGGTTATACGGTTCAGAATTCGCGCGGAAAGCCTACCAATTCGGAATTTATCGCAATGATAGCCGATAATCTCCGTCTTAAAAACAAGGCGTTTGCAACGGTATAATACAATACCCGACAAGGATGTGCTTGCGAGACTTCTCGAAAGGGAAGTCTCGCAGTTTTATTCGCCTTTGGCGAGTTTTATTGCTTCGCAGTGATATTCGACTAACGTCGAGTGATATTGCCTGCGGCAGTTTCGGGCGAATAAAATACCACTGAAACCGCAAGGTTTCAATATCACTTTCGCAAAGCAAAAATACCACTCCGACGAAGTCGGAATAAAACTTGAATAATATTAACTTGTATGGTATAATAAAAAAGTCTAGACTTAGCCCGATAAGCGTTTGTGCTCTAAAATGCGATGACGGTTCTTCTTATGAAGCAGTTTAATGAATGGGGATTTGTTAATTAGGTTATAATCCCCATAATATAGAATGTGAAGAGATGGCTGTAATTTTATGATAAAATTCGATAAATTATGGATAACGATGCAGGAAAAAGGCTTTTCTACCTATATGCTGCGCGAAAAATGCGGTATAGACAGCAAGACGATAAGGCGATTAAAGGCGAACGACAATATCGAAACAAAGACGATAAATAAGCTTTGCTCTGTGCTCGGTTGCAGGGTAGAGGATATAATGGAATTTATCGAGGATTAAAATCGCAAACCTTGAAAAAAACGCGAAAAACCTATTGACAAATCAGGCTTCTTGTGCTAAACTACCACTTGCCGCATGTATGGGGTCTTTTAAGTTGCGTAAACGCACACCCTCTAAGCAGCGAGTCTTATGAAAGGAATTGGTGCTTACAAATGTTTGCAATCGTGGAAACAGGCGGAAAGCAGTACAAGGTTAGCGAAGGCGATATCATCTTTGTTGAAAAGCTCGGTATCGAAGAAGGCGCTACCTACACCTTCGAAAAGGTTCTTGCTATCGCCGATGAAAACGGTTTCGTTGCAGGTACTCCTACCGTTGCAGCTACCGTTACCGCAAGCGTCGTTAAGAACGGCAAGGGCAAGAAGATTCACGTAATCAAGTACAAGCCCAAGAAGGATTCCAAGAAGCACATCGGCCACAGACAGCCCTATACCAAGCTTCAGATCCTCAGCATCTCCAAATAAGAGATGATTACCGCTTCGTTTGTTAAATCGAACGGAAAATTTTGCAGTTTCCGCATTCACGGTCATTCCGGTTATGCAGAAGCGGGAAGCGATATCGTTTGTGCCGCTGTCAGCGCGATGGCGATGCTCACGGTAAACAATATTACCGAATCATTCGGTATACCCGCAAAAATCGTTGCCGACGAAGAAGGTCCGGTTATCGATTTCAAATTGCATAACGAAGAAGAACGTGCTTGCGCATTAATCGCTGGGCTGTGGCGAGAATTGTCCGCCCTTGCGAACGATTACCCGAAGAATATTCGTGTAACCGTAAAATAATTTTATCGAAAGGAGCTCATACCATGCTCAGATTGTCTATTCAGTTCTTTGCACATAAAAAAGGTGTCGGTTCTACCAAGAACGGTCGTGACAGTGAGTCGAAGCGTCTCGGCGTTAAGAGACAGGACGGTCAGTTTGTAACTGCCGGCAACATTCTTCTCCGCCAGAGAGGCACCAAGATCCATCCCGGCAACAATGTCGGCCGTGGCTCCGATGACACCCTTTTCGCCCTCATCGACGGTAAGGTTAAATTCGAACCGATGGCAGGCGGAAGAAAGAAAGTCAGCGTTTACGCTGTCAACGCAGATTAGTTTTTGCATTAAAAAGAGCAGTCGGGGTTTTTATCCTGACTACTCTTTTTCTTTTTTAACTGTTTGACTTCGTTTTTGTGCCGGAGCGAAAGCAAAAGCTTTCTACCATGCTTTTCCGCTTGGGCAAAAAACACATTAACCTCGCAAATAACGAAAAATCTCATAAGGAGGTTTTCAAAATGTTTATAGATAAAGTTACGATTTATATCAAAGCGGGCGACGGCGGTAACGGCTGTGTTTCCTTCCGCCGCGAAAAATACGTCGCAAAGGGCGGTCCCGATGGCGGCGACGGCGGCAGAGGCGGCAACGTTGTTTTTGTTGTCGATGAAGGCGAAAACACCCTTCTTAACTTTAAATACCGCCGTAAATTCGTAGCCTCAAACGGCGGCGACGGTATGGCAAAGAAGTTCTACGGCAAATCTGCCGAGGATCTTATTATCCCCGTACCGCGCGGAACCATACTGCGTGACCCCGAAAGCGGACTCGTTATTCACGATATGTCCGACGGCAAGCCGTTTGTTGCGGCGAAGGGCGGCAGAGGCGGCTGGGGCAACACCCACTTCGCAACCCCTACCCGTCAGGTACCCCGTTTTGCGAAAAGCGGCACCAAGGGCACAGAGCGCAATATTACGCTCGAGCTGAAGATGCTTGCGGACGTCGGCTTGGTCGGCTTCCCGAACGTCGGAAAATCGACACTTCTTTCCGAAGTGACTGCCGCAAGACCGAAGATCGCAAACTACCACTTCACAACGCTTTCTCCCAATCTGGGTGTTGTAAGCGTATACGACAAGAGCTTTGTAATGGCGGATATCCCCGGTCTTATCGAAGGCGCGTCCGACGGCTTGGGCTTGGGACACGACTTTTTGCGTCATATCGACCGTTGCCGTCTTATACTGCACGTTTTCGATATTTCGGCAAGCGAACGCGAAAATCCGCTTGAGGATATTTATAAAATCAACGCCGAGCTCGAAAAATACAGCCCCGAGCTTGCAACCCGCCCCCAGATACTTGTTGCAAACAAAATCGACCTCGGTTATTCCGAAGAGCATCTGGACGAAATCAAAAAATACGCTTCCGAAAACGAATGCGAGCTCTTTCTTATCTCGGGCGGTCTTTCCGAAGGCGTACCCGAATTGATGAAGGCTGTTGCACAGAAGCTTTCCGAGCTTCCCCCCATTACCTATTACGAGGAAGAATACGTCGAGCTTCCGAAGGAAACCGATATGTCGGTTCACGTCGAGGTTATCGACGGAATTTACGTCGTGACAGGCGAATGGCTTATCCGTTTCTGCAACGATATTAATTTCGACGATTACGAATCGCTTCAGTTCTTCCAGCGCGTGCTCCGCGATAAAGGCGTTATTCAGGCGCTCGAGGACGCGGGAATTCAGGAAGGCGATACTGTCAGCATCTACGATATAGAATTTGATTTTATGTATTGATCGCTTCGCTCGGTTTGCGAATATTGTGCGCTTAAAGCGCGAAAGGGGAATTTATTCCTCGGTGAACACGCTTTCGATTATTTTATCGCAACCGTCGGGCGAATATTGCCAGCGGTCGATATGGTCGATATCGGGGTAATCGTAATCGGGAACAGCGCTTTCTTGGTCGGTGCAATCGATAATTGCCAGCTTGACCTTCATTCTGTCGGGAATAATGTTTTTAATAAACACTGCCGCGCTCTGACCCACCTGAACGTCGGGGCGTACCTCGGCAAGCCCTGCAAGATTGGGTGCCAGCTCTACAAAAACGCCGTAATCCTCGATAGAACGCACTATCCCCGCGGCTGTCTGTCCCGAAGTGAATTTCGCCGCGTTTTCCTCCCACGTGCCCAAAAGCTCACGGTGAGTGAGCGTAATACGCCCGAATTCGTCGGCGGTATTCTTCACAACCGCCTTTATGACCTGACCGTTGCGAAATCTGTCGCGCGGGTGCGAAATACGCGAAACCGACATACAATCGATCGGAAGCAGGGAAATGATCCCGCAACCGATGTCGCAGAACGCTCCGAACGGGTCAAGGCGGGTTATTTTCGCCTCGATCACGTCGCCGGTGATCAATCGGCTCACACGGTCGCGCATACAGTCGCGCTGTGCGGCTCTTCGTGAGCATACGATATACGGCTCGTTCCGTTCGTTTCTTTCGATCGCAATTATTTTAAAGCATATCGGCTTGCCCACGCGTGAAATTATGGCGATGTCCTTTTCGGGCAACCCGTTTGCCGTGTAAATGCATTCGCTTTTCGGGATAATCCCATCGAAATCGCCGATTTTAATATGTAAATGTCTGTCGTGATCGCAAAGATAGCTTACCCCTTCAAGTATCGCGCCCGAATCCATTGCCGATTCGAGATTTTCGATGCTCTGGGTGAAAAAACGGTTTTTCTCGCTTTTCAAAAGCTTTCCCTCGTAGCTGTATTCCTGCTTCATAAACGCTCTCTCCTTAAACTTTAATTCCTTGTTTGATTATATAAAACAGGAGGTCAAACTATGCTTGATAAACTCGCACAAATTGAAAAAAGATATCTCGAAATCGAAAACGCGCTTTCCTCTCCCGAGGTTATGAACGATATGGAGGGGTACAAAAAATATATGAAGGAGTATAAAAACCTTCTTCCCGTGGTCGAAAAATACCGCGAATATAAAGATGCAGAGCGCGATATTGCCGATGCCGAAGAAATTCTTTCGATAGAGGACGATCCCGAGCTCCGCGCACTTGCCGAGGAGCAGAAGGACGAAGCCCGCGCAAAATTGGAGCCGCTTATGGACGAGCTTCGC
>JAZTXJ010000019.1:0-15635 GCA_045636285.1 Eubacteriales bacterium | reverse complement strand
GCGAGAGAGAACTTTTTGCAAAAAGTTCTCTCTCGCGCTCTCTTTCAAAAACTCTAAATTTAAAAATATACAAAAATATATACAAAAATATATACAAGAATATATACATAAAAGTTTTTGGGGTTGTTAAGGGACTTTTTTCAAAAAGTCCCTTAAATAACTTTAAACAAAATAAATCCTACAAACAGCGCGGGGTTATTTGTCGAAAAGCTCTTCCTTGAGCTTGATGATTTCTTCCTCGTCGAGCGTTTTGCGGTCGTCGTAGCGGGTGGATTTATAAAGTGTGAGAATTTCGTGCTCGGTTTTATCGGATTCGAGCCTTTTAGAAATTTCGTGCGGGGTTTCGTGCGCGGTTATAACGGCGCCGTTTTTGATATGCTTGGTGATAATGCGGTAATAAAGGTACCCCAAGCGCTCGCGCGCGGTGGTCATATCCTTCCAGCGCGGCGGCTTCGGCGGCTTTTCTTTTCTTCGGCTTTTGTTCTTCGAAACCGCGAAAAGATCGTAGCTCACGCTCGTACTGCCCGAAATTATATTGCCGCGCAAGCGCAAAAAGGGAAGCTTGCTTACCGCACGCATAAACAATCTCGAAGCTCTTACGAACGCCTTTTTAATGCCGGTTATTATCGGGTCGCGAAGCTTTTTGCGCCAGATAGAGCGCAAAAGAAGATACATCGGTATTCCGAACGCCAAAAGAAACAGTGCGAGAACGAGCTGAACATAGTGGTTTTTGGGCTTTAATTCGCTCCAAACGGCAAGCACGCCCGAAAACAGCGCAAGGAAGAGGAAAAACAAAAGCTCGGTACGGTTTTTGTCCAAAAAGCGCTTCATATCCCCGCACCTCCCGCAATTCTTATAACGTTTACGTTGCGGCCTGCGCGCTCGAGCATCGAAAGCGTTTCTGCCGTGCTTTCGTCGATAAACGGCGTGATAAGAAAAATATCGGTACCGCTTTTTAGCTCGTGTATTCCGTTGCGTATGAGCGCGGACATCGAAAATTCGCGGTTTTTATAGTTGTCGAGCATTGCAAACTGCTCGAGTATTTTTTTGATATGGAGCTCGCCGCTTCCGCATTTTATAAACGAAAAGCTCTGCCCTTCGCTTGCCGAATTCACGGCAAAGCCGACTCTGCCGCCGTTTTCGAGCGCTTCGCAGAAGAGAAAGCAGGCGTATTTAAGCCCTGTTTCGAGCTGTTCGCGGCTGTGAAGCTGAATATCGGGGTAGCGGTTGAGGTCGAGGAATATCATCGTATCGTAGCTGCGCGAGCTGTCGTAGCTGTTTGACATAAGCCTGCGCGCCCCGTGCGAAATCGAGCGTACGGAAGCCTTGAAATTGATACTGCGTAATGGGTCGCCCGCGCGGTATTCGCGGATAGACGATAAAAAGAAGGGGTCTTCGATATATTTACGGCTCGAAACGGCGTTGCCTGCGCTCAGAATATCGGCGGGCATTTCGGTATTCGCGCCGAAGAGGTCGGGATAACCGTAAAATTCGATCGGTATATCGAAGCTGTATTCGGTTTTTCTGTGCCTGAACGATGCGTTCGAAAGCACAAACCGTCCGCGCTTGTCGGCACGCACGATATGCTTTTTTGTCACCGTCGCATAGGGCGGAATATTGAAAACGCTTGTAAGCTTTGTGTATTCCTTGCATTCGAAATCATCGACGGTAAGCCCCGCGGGAACGTAAAATTCCAGCTTTACCCCGATAAGCGGAAACCAAGTGGGGTTTTTCGCCGTTTCGGTCAGCTCGAGCGATTCGCCGACGAATATCCCGTCGGTAGTAATACCTCTGCCGTATTCGAGCGATTCGAGCGCGCGCTTTTTCATTTTGCGCAGTGCTATAAACAAAACCGTGAAAACGGCAACCAAAGCAAATATTACAAGCGTTGTTATCGCCTGCTTCATATAATTACCTTCTGCTGAAATCTATTTTTTCGCTCGGAACGGGTACCGAGGCAAGTATTTTTTCGATCAGCTCTTTGCCCATATTGTTTCTGTGCAGGAAGCTGTTCTGGAAAATAATACGGTGCGCGAGCACGGGAACGCAGGCGTATTTAATATCGTCGGGGATAACGTAATCGCGTCCCTCGACCGCCGCCTTACCCTGTGCAACGCGTGTAAGCGCAACCATTGCGCGCGGGCTTGCGCCCAAAAGCACGTTCTTTTCGCTTCTCGTGGCTTCGCAAATGCTTGCGGCATAGCCGAGCAGGTCGGGGTGAACGTAAACCGATTCGACCTCTCTGCGCGCCGCGAGAATATCCGCCTTTTCGGCGATGCCGATACCAGAAAGCGAAATTCCGTTTATTTTGCGGTTGAGTATTTCGACACTTTCCTCGTGCGTGGGGTAGCCCATATCGGTTTTGATAAGAAATCTGTCGAGCTGTGCTTCGGGCAGGTCAAAGGTACCCTTCGTTTCGACAGGGTTTTGCGTTGCGATAACCATAAAGGGCTCTTCGAGCTTATAGGTAATGCCCTCTATCGTAACCTGATGCTCTTCCATACATTCAAGCAAGCCCGACTGTGTTTTCGGCATTGCGCGGTTGATTTCATCGGCAAGCAGAAGATTTGTGAAAACGGGGCCCTTAATAAAGCGGAATTCGTTTTGCTTCATATCGAAAAAGTTAATTCCCACAAGGTCGCTCGGGAGCATATCGGGCACGCACTGCACGCGTGAAAAGGTGCAGGAAAGCGAGCTCGCAAAGGTTTTCGCAAGCATCGTTTTGCCGGTTCCGGGAACGTCGTCGATAAGCATGTGTCCCGAGCAGAGCATAGAAATAAGCGCAAGCTCGGCAACGCGCTCCTTGCCGACGATTACCTTGTTTACGTTTGTTATAACCGTATCGTATACCTTTTTTACCGCTTTCATAATGTACCTCGTAAATTACTGATATTCGTTATTTTAACATAAACCGCTTTTGTTGTAAAGAAAAAATACAATACTGCCTTGAGTTTTTCGGTTGCAAAGCGGTTGGTATGCGCGGTAAAACGAAATCGGCGGTAAAAATCAATGCCTTTTTGGCTTAAATTCATATTAAATCATTATAAAGTTCACAAAATATTCTTGATTTGGGTAAAATTTTAATGTACAATATTGCCATAGGGTAGGTATTGGAGGAAGCTTCCGATGGGTTATTTTGCTTTTTCTTGACGGCATGACCGTTTTGACGGGGTGCCCGTCAAGAACATACCGAGTTTTTAATTTGATTAAAAACGATAGGAGTGATTTTAATGAGAAATTTGAAGACTAAAGCTATTGCCTTGATTTTGGTTTTGCTTACAATTTTACCCGCGTTGTCTTCCTGCGGATCGGTAGATTATGAAGCATTAGTGAAAGATGCTATGATATATATCAATCCTTATGAAATGATATGTGAAGATGAAATGGACATCAACGCCGCAATAAACGCTGAAAGCGAAGAAGTATTTGGAGAGCACTATAAAGCGCGTTATTTTTATCTGCCCGCCAGATCAGAGTGGTATGAACGTGGTTACTTTATGTCAAATTCGAGCCCGGAAGCAGAGGCTTTTTTCGCGGAAGGTAAGCAGTTGACTTTCGGAAATAAAACCTTCTTGGTGGGATCGTCGGATTTTACGGGGGCTCAAGCCACAAAAACTCACTATACCAAGCGTACGATTTATCACGGTGCTGTAATGGATAGCGATGAACAAAAAGTGCGGATCTATGTCACCGATGATGGTCAACTATATGGTGTGAACTATATTGTTAACTCTTTGAACGAATCTGTGACAGAAATCGGTATTGACAAGGCGTTGCAAAAAGCTGTTACAGTTATCAACGACGAAATAGTAAATGAATACGGATTAGATATAGATTTCACTCAGTATAAGTTTATTGCGTCATCTAAAAATGATTACTACTATTTATTCGCGTGGGAAAAAATCGTAAACGGACATAAGTTAAATCACTTAATCGTGCATATAAGTTTTGATGGTGAAGCGTACGACTTTTACCTAGAGGACAATTTTGTCGAAAACCTTGAAAGCAATCCGCTTCTTACTTTAGACGAAAAAGAAATAGAAAAATATCTTTTTCCTATGGTACAGGAAAAGCTTTCGGATTTGACAGCCAAAGGCTACGATATTGTGTTCGATCATGTTTACACACCTGCTTATAGGTACGGCGATTTAAGTGTTTTCTATTTTCGAACGGTGGAGAAATATATGCTTTACGTTCAAATAGAGTATCGGTTAGTCAACAAGGAAAAAAACATCGATTATCCTAAAAGCGCAAGCATTTTGATACCTATACAAGAATAAACCAACAACAAAAAATGAGAAGCGCGTGCTTGCTTATAGGAAGGGGAGATTTAAATGAAACACTATCTTTCGAGACATAGAATCAAGATTCTTTTCATCATGTTGCTTTTCTTGTCTTTTTGTGTTCTATGTTCCTGCGGCAGCAACGGTAATCCTTTTACTATGGAAGAAATGCAAGAAAAAATAATGGTAAGAATTTACAACGAAGAGATTTTTTATCCTTATGATTTCAGCCTTTCTCCCGATGAAACTACACTGTTGCCCTCAGAAAACGCAGAAACCCATACTTATCGCGGTGTGGAATATAAAATGTCGGCTTTGTATGCCACGGATAAATACAAAAACGAAAACGCTGCTTATTCGCCATTCGTTTTTGAAAACACGGTATACTCTCACGAAAAAACCTGCTTTTTCGGCGGTGTTGCAGAGGACGGAAGCAAGTTCACGATCGCATATACAAACGAGTGGGACTTTCCGTTAATGTATTGGAATTACGAGCAGCCTATTTATGGTGATAGTATTGAAAACCCCACCGATGAGGATTTAAACGAGCTTTGCGAGGATTTTGTTGACGACTATATAAACGAAAAAGCCAAATACAGCCTCGATTTCTCAGAATATACGCTTACGAACGACACGACCTTAGATAACGGAACCCGACAGCTAAAGTACGGACGTTTCATAAACGGAATATTGGCGCACAAGGTTACAATAACCCTCAACAAAAACCATCAAATTATCGGGTATTTTATTCTTTCAACACCGCTTGAAGAAAAGGTGTATAGGCAGATACCCGAACTCACAGAAGAGCAATGGGCGGAAATGGCGCGCCCCGCAATAGAAAAGGCGTACCAAAACAGCAATATTGTTATAAATAATATCACTGATTTGAAAACAAGGAAAACGTTGACGAATTTTTCCGACAAAACCTATGATTTCAATATTTATTATGATGAAGAGAGTTTTTCTTATTGCATATACTACTCTTTATCGATGAACGTTGAATATTCAAGCGGAAAAACCGAAAAAGTCTCTGTTGTTTGTAGTTATCCCATATACACACCCGAACAAGAAGATTAGGGAACATAAAAAGGAGAAGCAACTCGCTTCTCCTTTTGTTATGCGTTATTTCTATTTCTTCTTTTTCAGTGCAACGACGATATAAGCAACCGCCGCGAGAGTGATAATTCCGCAAACGATATATATGATCATATCGGCGCCAGCGCCCTTTTCGCTCGATTCGGGGGAGGAAACGGCTTCGCTCTGCTCTGCGGTGGTCTGTTCCGCGGTTTCGGAGCTTTCCTGCTTTTCGCTCTCTGCCTTTATCGTCTTCATCCAATCGTTGATATAGGGCGAGATAACGTCGTACCCTGCGGGATTCGGGTGGATAAAATCGCCTAAATACTTCATCGACTTGGTCTGCATTATATTGTTGTTGAAATTATCGTCGAAATAGAGGTCGAGATAGGGGATTTCCCATTTTTCGCATATCTGCTTTGCAACAGTAAAATACTCCGACATATCCGCAAGCTTGCCGTATTTTGCAGAGGGGAGCGAGAAATTGATAATAAAGCCGAAATGCGCTTTTTTGAAGTTTTCCTTTGCGTATTTAAAGGTTTCTTCGAGCCCGCCTGCGAAGGTAGAGGTATCGAACTTTGCATCGAAGCCCTCGGTCATCGTGCCGACAGGTGCTTCGTCCCAAGCGTCGTTAACGCCACCGTGCATAATAACGTAATCGTAGCTGTTTTTGCCGGTAATCGCTTTAAGCTGGTTGATAACCGTGTTTTCACCGCGGCAGTCCGAAACCGAAGCGCCGGATTTGCTCTTGTTAAGACCGCGCATTTTGTTCCAATTAATAATTCTGCCTGCCCAGCCGACAGCGTCCTTGCCCCATTCGTTTCTTGCTTCGCTTATCGAATCACCGACAAAAACGACCGACTTTTTATAAAGGTCGCTTTCGGTATCGAGCTCCTCTTCGGGAACCGAGGGGGAAAGCGCGGTTACGCTCAGCGTGCAGGAAATAAGGGTTAAAAGTATGAGTATCGCGGAAAGTATGCGTTTCATAATAAGCTCCTTTATCTTTTGTCGTTTTTCAGACAAAGCAGATAGCTATTATAAGTTAAATAATTCTCTGCTTGTTCTTTGTATTTTTCGCAAAAGTCGCAATATCTGCGCTTGCGCGTTCTGCGTTCGTATCCGTCGTCAGCGGTGTATCGCAGGATATCGCTTTTGTCCTTTGGCTCGCCGGTTCCTTCCAAACAGAATATTTCTCCTTGCTCGTTGCCGACTGGACAGAAATTACCGTATTTGCAGGTCAGACAGCATTTTATAACAACGCCCTCCGGCAGATTTTTTTGGAGATCGGCAAATGCGTCCTCATAATCGGGATACTTGCCGCGTCCTGTATAGGATTCGCCGTTATACCGAACCGTAACGCTGCGCAAGCATTTCTCTTCACTTTCGGAGCAAATTACGGAAACGGGATATTTTTTATCACCGACAGGCGTTGCGAGCGTTATTTCCTGTTCGGAATCTCTGCATTTTTCGTACCACGCTCTGCCATTATATCCGTCCCATTCGGCAGTCAACGAATCAAATTCGAAAGCGATTCCGAAAAATTCGGTGCTTCCGTACAGTTCGTAAACGCCTTCGCTGCATTTTGCAAACTGAGCGACAAAAGCTGTTTTCAGACGGTCGGAAAGCATTTTGCGCGCCGTTTCGCCGTCATATTCGGTAGAGGGTTCGACTTGGTAATATTCGCCCTTTTCGTTTTGTGCGTATTCGGGCGCAGGTATGAATTTTAAAAGACGAAAACCGCAAAATGAAAGCAGAGCCTTGCCGATTTCCATATCGAAACCGTTACTGTCGGGAGCATACTCCTTGTGAATGTTGAGCGACTCCGCGGAAATTACAAGCTTGTTTTCGTCCCAAGATACCAAAGAAATCTCCGAATCGTAAAAAGCGAAAGCGTCGAGGCATATATTTTCCAAACGGTATTTCATATTGCGCCTCCTTTATCTTTTAAGCATTTTATTCAAAAGGTTGATTGCGGATTCGTTTTGCTCGGCGAAGGCTTTGTCGTCTAAATTCGGGAAGAGCGATTTTTCGCCGCGGTAAAGCGCAAAGCCGAAGCGTTCGTAAATGGAGACCGCGGGATAATTGCGCGTGCCCGTGGTGAGATATATAAAGCCTTCGTAGCGAAGCGAGTTGTAAAGCTCCATTAAAAACGTCAGCATCGCTTTTGCAATGCCCTTGCCCGCGTGCTCGTCGCGCACGGCAACCCAGTGTATTCTCTGCTCGCGCGTGCCGTAGTGGTCGCCGTCCCAGAGCGCCGCGGTCGCGATGTATTCGCCGCTTTCGTCCTTGACGAATATCACTCTTTCCTCGGCGGAGAGGGCTTGTTCGTTCACAAAATCGCGCAGAAATACCTCGGTGCCGACTTCGACCGATGCGAATGAACCGACAGCCGTTTGTATTTCCGACCATTTGCGCGCGTCGCCCTCCTTATAGAAAACGAATTCATAGCCGTTCGGGAGCTCGTACCGCGGGAAAACGGCTGTATCGCGCTTTTCCATTATTAAGGGCAAATAGGGAATAGAGGTATCTATCATAAAAAGCTCCTAACTCAAGCCGTACCAATAGTTTGCAAGGAATCGGATGGGAGATTCGGGGTCGAGAAATTCCGCTTTCAATTCATCGGGACCCATAAGAAGCTCGATCGCCGCGCTGTAATAATAATCGGGCAGAATCAAAGAGAAAAAGCTTTCGTCGTCGATCGTAAAGAGAGAAGGCTGCATAAGCGGATAATGCGCGCAGGGCATTTCCTCGATAACCTTTGCAAACGAATGGAAATACCACTGACCTCTCTTTTTGTTCGAAGCGCGGCTTATAACTATATCGAGATAGTAATAATCACTTCGGTGCTCGTGACTGCGGTAGTGGTTCGTGCGGTTGTCGGAAAGGAGCGTAAATTCCTTCAAAAGCTCGTTTATAACCCTTTCCCAAGCGGCAACGGGGTAATAGTTGTAACCGATTCCGTGCGCCGAGAAAACGCCGTTTGCATAATCGGGCGGATTGGGGAGAATCTTCGGCGCGTGATATATATTCGACCTGTCGGCAAGCATATAGGTTATCGCCGTTTCGATAATCTGTTGCCTTCTGTGGTGCTTGCGGATAAGACGGTTAACCGTGAAATTCAAAAGCTCGCCGTAGTTGTCCTGACCGAGATATTTGCGGTTGAGCAGCTCCGCTGCGGTATTTATATCGGGGAGATTCAGCTTGACCTCAATGTCGTATTTTTCGCTTTCGCGGATAGCACGGTAGGCGGCTTTCAGCGCATCGATAGCGGCGTTCGAAAGGAAATAGCCCTCGTCGGTACATTCAATATCGAGCACACAGCGCTCGTTGCTTACGATAAATTGCTTGATTTTGTCGAAAAAGCCCTCGCTTCCGAATTTCAAGCCGTTGTATTTCATCGCCTTTTCGATATTTTCGTCGTCGGTCTTTGGGGGTGTAAAATCATCGAGAAAAATAGGGATGACGTTTTTCGAATTGTCGAGCGCAAGCCTGAGCTCGCGGGAGATCCAGTCGTCAGGATCGAAATATCTGTCGAAAATATTCGGAGAAAGGACAAGTAGAAAATCACTGCATTCGGTTATAGCCTTTTCGATAGCTTCGTCGAACCTGCCGTTGCGAAGCGAATTCATATCGAAAAACACCTCGTATTTTTCGGTCAGCGCCTCGCACAATGCCTTCGCGGTATCCAGACCGCCGTCGCGGCGATAGCTTATAAATATCTGTGTACGCATGGTAAGCCTCCTGTTTTTTCTCTTGGATTTATAATATTATAGCATATTATTCGTCTGTTTTCAAGCAAAATCGAGCGATGCGCCGTTGACAAAAGCAGGCTTGCAGAGTATAATCGTAAAAAACAAAATGCGAGGTATGAAAATATGCTGTTCAGTCGAAAAATCAAAAGAATACTTTGCATCGTTCTCGCGGTGCTGTTCTGTATGCCCGCGCTTGCCTCCTGCGGCGAAAACGGCGAAGCCTCTTCCGAATCGCCCGAAAGCAAGGGCGAAAGCACTGCCGAAAGCAGTAAGGTTGAAGAAAGCCAAGCGCCCGAAATTAAGGCGATTTTGCCCGAAAAGGATTCCTATAAGCTTTTGTTTATCGGCAACAGCGCGACCTCTGTAAACGATATACCCGGCACTCTCGCAAAGCTTTGCAATAAGCTCGGTATGAACGTAACCGTTAAATCGATCGTCCCCGGCGGATATACTATCGAGCAGCATTCGAATAACCAAGCCGTCTATACCGAAATCGAAAAGGGCTATGATGCGGTGTTCGTTCAGGAAAACGCGACCGCGATAATCCCCGGCGGCGAAAGCGCGAAAAAGAGCCTTGCGGCTATCAAGAAGATCGGCGAAGCCGTGAATAAGAGCGGCGCTAAATTCTGCTTCTACGTAAGACCGCCCTATGGTAAGGATCTTGAGGGTGTAAAGAATTTCGACCAGTGCATCGCGTTCGACGAGCATTTTACCCCCGCGAAAGCCGAAAATAACGCGGAATGCGTCTACGTCAACCGTTCATTTGCTTATGCGATAAAAAATCTCGACTTCAACGTCTGGGGTCCCGATAACGCGCATACCAGCACTCACGGCGGTTATCTTATCGTTTGTACTTTCTTCGCGACCGTGTTCGGCAGAAGCGCAACCGAGCTCGATACAGCCTACGGTCTTTCGCTTTCCGATGCCAAGCTTCTTCAGGAGGCGGCGGATAAGATCGCTCTCGAGGGCGTGATTCCTTGGGAACAGAAATAATCAAATCCTTCGGATTGAATAGAAAAAAGCAAGTCGTAAGGCTTGCTTTTTTGTGTGTATGAGGTGAAAATATCTGCACTCGCTTGGAAATGGGGGGTGTAATTAAAGCAAATCAACGTTTACGCGCTGGTGGAATTTGGGAAGAATTTCGGGGTTTAAGAGCTCGGTAAAGGCATAGCGACCGATTTTGTTGCGTTCCATTTCGGAGCGCGCGGCGTTCGGGTCGAAAAAGAATTCGCGTTCTCCGATGCTTGTGCACCCGACTATCGAGGACGAGAACAGCAAGCCCGCGCGGTTATTGTAGTTTCCTGTAATGTTCAAGCGCGAAATCAAAATACGGTCTTTTTTTGGGATAGATGCTCTTGCGGAAAACCACGCGACAGTATGGGTGAAGGCGGACATCGCTTCGGCTTCTGCGGGCAGGCGGTCGAAAATTTCTTCCGATATTGCGGTTAAATACGAATTCCACACGAAATCGAGAACCAGCGCGACGCGGTAACCGTTTTCGCAGGAATAGGCATATAAATCGCCCTTTCGGAGCGTGGGCTCGCGCTTTGCGGTCGTCTTTTTCGGCTTTTTGATTTTCGTCGGTTCGGAATTTATCTTTTCCCAAAACTTCAGCAATGCTTTTTCTCGGCTCTTTTCCAAATGCGGTTCTGCGCCGAGCTCGTTCCAGAACTTCAAATCCGCTCCCGAAGTAATAATATCCTTTATCTGCTGCCAAAGGCATTCGACCTTAACACCGCATTCTCACAGTCATTGCGCCAAGGCGAAATAGACGGTCTATAAAATCGGACGATCGTCTTCTTCCGAAAATTCTTGTCGGTATTGGCTTAAAATCGTACGGTAAATTTCAATCGCGTCGGCATCGTCCTTGTATAGCTCGAAAAATTCATCATATACGTCCGAAAATTCGTCGCTTTGCTTGATTCCGGTTCCCCAAGAACTCATAATAACACCGCCTTTCTTGTTTATTGTAGCACAAATTTGTAAAAATTTCAACCGTTTAGGAAGGTTGGATTATCGCGGTGCGAGGAAGCGGTCAAAAAAAGCACGCTTGAGCGTGCTTTGTGATGCTTGAATGATTGTTACCGAGAAATATTCCGCAAAAAATCATTGAGCCGTTCGGTTATATCCACACCGTTAATGAATTCTTCAATATCTGTCAAAAAGCGTTTCTTTTCATTTTCCGTTCGGCACAGGTAAAAGCCGAGAATTTTGTCCGCCACGTCCTGCAAGCCCACGTCGCATAGCGGTTTAAGCTTTTTTGCCGCTTTTTCTTGCGTGCTTTTAATCAAGAGGTCTTTTACTCCGCAACCTACCAAACGGTCGTATAAATATAAGGCTTTGACAACCTGCGATACTTCTTTTTCAATGCGTAATCCGCACTGCTTGAAAACGAAATATTTCCAACCCGCAAGGACGGTATTCGTTATCGGGATTTGCGAAATAGTATCGATTACGTAATTGCGCGTTAATGCGCTCTCCGCTTCGTCGGTGCGATAAGTTAATATATCGTCAACCTTCCTTGTGAGCTTATAAGCCGCCAAGCCGCCCCATACGCCTTCTGCGTATTTGCGGTTTTTGTATGTAGTATTAAGCTCTTGAATTTTATTCGACAAAGCAATCAGCAAATCGGACAACGACTCGGAATCGAGGGTTAGCTCCACGTTGACGTGAATCAGCTTTAATAACGCCGATGCTGTGTTTAAGGTGTCGATATTTGTGAGTGCGTTTAACGAAGAAACGGCGTTGCGGTATTCTTTCAAAAAATCGTTCGGATTTTCGCAACGTGCAATACGAGCTTCTTCGGGCTCGGGCAATTCTATGGGAGAATTAAGACCGCCCGCAAATAAAGAAACGTTATTTTCTTTTGTAAGTGAATCAAAAAAAGCTTTTGGGATATTCACGTCTTCCACCGCCTTTCTTTGCTCCGTTATACCATAAATTCGTGAATATTTCAAGCGTTTCGCCCCAATCGCGCCGAATGGCGTGTCCGTTTGCGCGGAGCGCAACTTCATTTGGCGAAGCCAACATCATTGCGAAGCACATCGTTTGCACGAAGTGCAACATCGTTCATTTGTGTCCGCCTGCGGCGGAACGATGTTAACCTTCGGTTAAATGATGTTGCGTGCAGGCACGCAAATGATGTTGTGTCCTGCGGACACAAATGAAAAAATCCGCATTCTTTCGAATGTGGATTTTTTGTGTGTATGGGTGAGTTTTAATACCATGTGTGCAAACGAGTCCTATGTAGAATAGCCTTATTTATAAGCCGCCTCTTTTTTGCACGCCTCAATGCAATCCGCAAGATCGTTATCAGAGATACCTATTTCATTTGCTAAACAAGTTAGCTTTGAAATAAGGTTTTCTACTCTATAACGAATGCTGTGATTGCTGACGGTTTCAGCGGTGTTTTTAATTGTTTGCAAAATCAAATCCTGCTCGCTTTTTGAAAGTTGACTCCAACTGTCGGCGTCAGTAACTGTTTGATTGTATATCTGATTGTATACTTTCTGATATTCATGTGAAGCACGTCGGTATTCAATGATCAATTGCGATTTCCAAAATTCAAACTTTTCCTGCCCTGTTAATTCAATAACGGAAGGCATGCTTTCCAAATCACCATAATGAGTGCGACATCCGGATTCTGTTATAATGTGCGGAACCCCATCCGCAGCAAGATAGTGTTTGCAACAAGGAAAAATATAATATTCACAATAATCATCCATGGCACCTCCGGCATGATGAAGCAAGGGGAACGTGGCGTGGTATCGAATCGGAGATGATGCCAGACTGATCTTGTGCGACAAATCATCAATGGCTTTGATTTTATCGGCATCAAGATGTGCCACATGACTGTTTTTATTGGAATAGTCATCCGACAGGCTTAACCGCTCTTTGATCATAAGATAACGACTATCGTGTTTTTTGGAGTAAAGTATATCGAAATATCCGTTTCTTATTAAAAAAGTTTCATAATTTTCAAGAAGGGAGGATGTCAAATGATACGAATGTTCATTTATGAGTTTTTCATAAAAATCAACAGCAAGCTTTAAGGATTCTTTTTTTGTTATTTGATATTTTCCTGCATATTCGCTCAACAACCATTGTTGTAGCGAATAATGAACGATGGACAACGTGCGTTTCAACCAAAAGGTCTTAAAAACCTCCGTTGAACCGACTATATATTCCTTTATTTTTCTTATTGTTTTCAGGTACCTGTCTTCATCCTCGTTGTGTGCGAACAAAAGTGTTTCCACGGGGATCGGTGACACAGCATTGATCAGCAAAGCAAAGGTAATCCGCTCTTCTTGCGTAAACTCCTTGTCTTCAAACTGCTTCACAAAACTCGCATAATAGTAACTGTTTAGACTGTCGGTATTTCTATGCAACGAGCTCTTTGACTTGCTGCATAACTCTGCCAAAAGATAATTACCATGAAACCCATCGATGCGGTCGGAAGCTATTGCCCATTTGTTGGTACAGTAATACTCAAAATCTGCTCTTGATTCCTCTGTTTTATCAAGCTCTATTTTGCAAAGATTCAAGAGATTCATCTTACGCGAAAGTTCCGGTGACTCTCTAGATGTGACAATGAATTTGATCCAATCGGGCATAGCGGGGATGATTTTGGTTAAAACATTCAATATTTCATTGTTTTGATTGCGTTCCGCCTCATCCAAACCGTCGACGATGAAAAATTTACAATCCCGATTGCCATTTATGGTGTATTGTAGTGGCAAAATAATTAGGCTCTCTATGATCTCCGAAAGATTGCCACCGTTTAACACAGATTCCATCTCTTTGGAATGAGCCAGAATATATCCGCGGTATTCATCTATGCAGACCGCAAACTTAAAAGCTAGCGTTTTTATGAAGCGAATGCTGTCGGTTGTTTTATAGTCATCCCATTGACAGTACCATGTGCCCATAATATTATCCAGATGATACTGCATATGAGCGGCACAAGCGCTTTTTCCCGTGCCTGCTCCGCCGGTGATATGAATGCATTTCGCGGATGACAATTTTTGCTTTTGGATAAGATCGAAGAGCCACTGTCGACCGACAAAATCTTTTTTTAGCATTACAACTTCTTTTGTAGATATTAGCTCGGGGTTAAGTATCTTTTTGAGCAGAGAGATATCTCCGTGTAAATCGACAACGCTTTTTGACGTCAATACATCAGTAAGCTCCTTGAATTTTTTTGAATACCACGTTTCGAAGGTTTCGGATTCGATATCAAATGACCGCCATTCGCTCATATCTATCCATTGGCGCTCGGTGATATTTTGCGGTGGGGTAAATAATGTCGGACTTTCCAATAATATCGGTTGGATATATGCGCATCTTTCGCACAAGGCAATTCTCAACTCATCACGGCAAACACCGTTCTCTCGAGAAGCATGAGAACTCAGAAATGCCAGTACCGTATCGCTGGAGGATACTCCCTGTGTAATACATGTTCTCCAATCATCCCCATGAGTAATTCGTTCATAATCAATCCACACAGAAAAGCCCAATCCTTCAAGGTCCGCTTTTATTCGATCTACAATTAGCCTATTTTGATCGTGACCGTAGCTGAAAAACAGAGTTTTTGATTGCTTCGTAGTCTGAACTTTTGTAAATGTTGCTTCGCAGTCCTCACAAACAAAGTAACTTCTTTTCCTGCTGTAATATACGTCTTCTGACCCACAAGACGGGCAGATAATTTGATTACAACTCATATTTTTTCTCCTTACTCTGACGTTTTCGGTAATTCGAATCCTTCGACTCGAAGAAAAATCGAAAATGGATCTATGGAAACTCGAAAAAAGTTAGGCACGAAAAAAGCGGTGAAATTGCCCATTGTTTTTCCTTCGCCGTATTGATAGAGGAAATCAAAATTCGTTTTACCTCAACACATCTGTCGAGAATCGTTTTATCGTAATAATATCCGCTTTCAATCAAAAGCTCAAGCCAATATTCCGTTTCGGAGCATTCAACGCCGTAGTAGAACGCTTTGAAAATCTCGGTCCATTTTGTGTTGTTCAATTTGTGTTCTCTTTCGCTCTATTTGGATTTTTCTGCGGTTGCAACAGACTTCACAAGAAGAAAATCTTTATGTGTCTTTTTGACCTTTAAGCTCGGAAATCCTCTTGAAGCAATCGCTTAACCTTCGGCACATTGATAAAGGCAGGTGTTCGGTCAGGTTTTCCTCTTTTGCGAGCACCCAAGTTGCAGGCTTCCACATATCAAACAGTATTCCCGGATATTTGACATCCAGCTGCTTCAGCTTCTCTTTGTTGCCTAGGTAACGGAGCTTGTTTATCGGCGGAAAATCTTCCACTGTAAAGTATCCGAGCGGAATAATATAATCGTCAATCAAATTTTCGACACAAGGAATTTCGTTATAC
The DNA here is from genome assembly GCA_045636285.1 of Eubacteriales bacterium. Classification (GTDB taxonomy): domain Bacteria; phylum Bacillota; class Clostridia; order Oscillospirales; family CAG-382; genus Coliplasma. Next base: position 137 of record JAZTXJ010000019.1, on the reverse strand, counting down.
AGCTTTGCCCATACGTAACAATAAGCGGCATACGTCGAATAAAATTTCCCGCGGCTTATAAAGCACAGGACACGATATTGTCCGTCAACTTCATACGCGAAAATATCGCCGCACTTGAACGGCGGAAGCTTGGGTTT